>JAOQAA010000308.1 GCA_025963815.1 Capsulimonas sp. | reverse complement strand
GGCGGCGCGCGCTGGAACTACCTCGCGGCCTACGGCTACGCCCTGAAGCAAAAGGGCGGATCGGACGCATCGGCCCGCGCTTTGGTCGGCAAGATCTACAAGAACGTCGTCGCGCTGGACTCAGGAGCGCGCGGCGCCACCACGTCCTTTACCCAGCGCGGCCTGGGCGACGTGCTGATCGCCTGGGAAAACGAAGCGATCCTCGCGACCCACACCCTCGGCGCCGGCAAGTACGACATCGTCACGCCGTCGCTCAGCATTCTGGCCGAACCGCCCGTCGCCGTCGTCGATAAGAACGCCGCGCGCCACAACACGACGGTCCTCG
Source organism: Capsulimonas sp. (assembly GCA_025963815.1). Lineage (GTDB taxonomy): Bacteria > Armatimonadota > Armatimonadia > Armatimonadales > Capsulimonadaceae > Capsulimonas. The sequence goes on along the minus strand of JAOQAA010000308.1, from coordinate 2,668 downwards.
CGACTACCTACCTGAGCTGGCTCTACACCCCGCAGGGCCAGACCATCGCCGCCAAGAACTTCTACCGACCGCGCGTCCCTTCGATCGCCCGCAAGTACGCCAAGCAGTTCCCGAAGATCAAGCTGATCACGGTGGACAATACCTTCGGCGGCTGGCGCAACGCACAGAAGACCCACTTCGCCGACGGCGGCGTGTTTGATCAGATTTATCAGAAGTAGAACCTATTCCCCCGCGCTTTAGCGCGTTTCCCCTTTTCCCGCCCGAAGGGCCTTGCTGGGAAAAGGGGGAAGCGCTTTAGCGCCGGGGGAATAGGCGTCCCCAAAGGAACCGCCCAATGCATCTCAAGAAGTCACTGCACGCATTTGGCGTCGCACTCGCTGCGGCTGCAGCCCTCGTCCCCGCGACAACCGCGCATGCGCAGAAATTATTGAACGTGTCCTACGATCCGACGCGCGAACTTTATCAAGACTATAACACAGCGTTCGCGCGCTATTGGAAATCGCATACCAACCAGAATATTCATATCGATCAGTCCCACGGCGGATCGGGAGCGCAGGCGCGCTCCGTGGCGGACGGTCTGGAGGCGGATGTCGTGACGCTGGCGCTGGCCTATGATATCGACGCCGTGCAGAAGGCCGGATTGATCAATCCCGGCTGGCAAGGACGGCTGCCGTATAACAGCTCGCCCTACACGTCCACCATCGTCTTTGTCGTACGCCACGGCAACCCAAAGCATATCAAGGACTGGAACGATCTGACGAAACCGGGCGTCGGCGTCGTCACCCCGAACCCGAAGACCGGCGGCGGCGCGCGCTGGAACTATCTGGCGGCATGGGGTTATGCGCTGAAGCAAAAGGGCGGCAATGAAGCGTCAGCCCGCGCTCTTGTCTCGAAGATCTATCATAACGTTGTCGCGCTGGACTCAGGAGCGCGCGGCGCCACCACCACGTTCACGCAGCGCGGCCTTGGAGATGTGCTGATCGCCTGGGAGAACGAGGCGCTGCTCATCACCAAGGATCTCGGTAAGGGGCAGTACGACCTTGTTGTGCCCTCGGTGAGCATTCTGGCCGAGCCGCCCGTCGCCGTTGTCGATAAGAATGTCGACAAGCACGGCACGCGCACGCTGGCCACAACGTATTTGAACTATCTTTATACGCCCGAAGGCCAGGCGATCGCCGCGAAGCACTACTACCGGCCACGCGTCGCTTCGATTGCCCGCAAATATGCGGGGCAATTTCCGAAAGTGAAGCTCTTCACCGTAAACGCTGTCTTCGGCGGATGGGAAGCCATTCAGAAGAAGCACTTCAGCGACGGCGGCGTATTCGACCAGATCTATCACAAATAACCGATACGAATACGAAAATACTTCAAGCCCGTCCGCAGCGTAAGCTATGGACGGGCTTATTTTATGAGGTATTCTATAGGGAAAGTATTTTGAGAAAGATTTCCGTATGACTGTCGCGATCAAGTCAGGCCCGAAACGTCCGTCCAAGCAGCGGCGCGTGCTGCCGGGGTTCGGGCTGACCATGGGCTTTACACTGCTGTATCTGAGCCTGCTCGTTTTGATTCCCCTCTCCATGCTGTTCTGGCGGACGAGCGAGATGCCGCTGTCGAAAATCTGGAGCACCGTCACTGACGAGCGCGTGCTTCAGGCGTTCAAGCTGACCTTCGGCGCGTCGTTCTTCGCCGCCGTGTTCAACGTCTTCTTTGGGGGACTGGTCGCCTGGGTGCTCGCCCGGTATCGATTTCCTGGAAAGAAGCTGATCGACGGCCTGGTCGACCTTCCCTTCGCGCTGCCGACTGCGGTCGCGGGTATTTGTCTTGTCACCGTCTATTCCAAGAATGGCTGGATCGGCGCAATTCTGGAACCGCATGGGATCAAAGTGGCGTTCACGCCCCTTGGCATCACGATCGCTCTGATTTTTATCGGCCTTCCGTTCGTGGTGCGTACCGTGCAGCCCGTGCTGGAAGATATGGAAGTGGAGCTGGAGGAAGCGGCGGCGAGCCTAGGCGCGACGCGTATGCAGACGTTTCTTCGCGTGTTAGCTCCTCCCCTGCTTCCTGTCATGATGACGGGCTTCACGCTCGCCTTCGCGCGGGCGCTGGGCGAATACGGCTCGGTTGTGTTTATCGCCGGTAACCGCCCGTATAAAACGGAGATCCTGCCACTGCTGATTATTACGAAATTGGAAGAATACAATTATGCGGGCGCCACGGCGATTGCTCTGGTCATGCTGATTGCGTCGTTTGCACTGCTGCTGGCGATCAATGTTTTGCAGGCATGGAGCCGCAAGCGGCAGGGCGGCGTATAACGGCCATTGACGTGTCATAGACGACACGCCTCGCGGAAAGGAAATTTGCATGGCGGAAACCGCCGGTTTAGTAAAACGCACGCAGACGGCCGCACCGCGCTCGAAGGTCGCGAACGATCCCTTATGGCTCCGGGTCGCTTTGATCGGCCTGATGCTCGTGCTGATGACATTGTTTTTGATCCTGCCGCTGATCGTGGTTTTCCACGAGGCGCTGGCGAAGGGATGGGCGGCCTACGGAGACGCGCTGAAGCAGCCCGAAACGCTGGCGGCCGTGCGGCTCACGCTGCTGACAGCGGCGATCGTCGTCCCGCTGAATGTCGTCTTCGGCGTTTCGGCGGCGTGGGCGATCTCCAAGT
>JAOQAA010000307.1 GCA_025963815.1 Capsulimonas sp. | reverse complement strand
TCAATGTTGGGAGCTAACCCGCTAATATCATCGGCGCCAAGATCCGTAGTTCCGTCGGTCCGGATAATATCGCCTTCAATGATCGGCTCTTGCCCAGGCGTCGGCTCCACATTGTCGAAGTGAGCGGAAAAGAAGATCGGCGTGGCGCCTTCGATGGAACCCTTCTTGAACGCGATCAAATTGCCGACATTGCCGCCGACCTTCTCGCCGGCGTCATCATATTCGCAGGAAAAGCCAAGCGTCTCCAGCACACGAAACGCGATATCGCTGGCCGCCTTTTCCGAGCGCGGGGGCGTATTTTGTCGGGCGAGGTCCAGGAAGAGGTTGACAAGGCGATCCTGGTTGATCGCACGCGCGGTATTGGCCATAAAAACTTGCGCTCCTGGGGTGAACAGTCTGCGGTCAGTGTTCGACGGTGGATCGGGGTTTTCCTTCGCGAACGCGCCGTACTATTCCCATATAAACTGCTCGTATCGCCTATCCCCGCCTTGACACACGTCAATTTTTCGAATAAACTCACGGCATGGGCGGAAGCCCAAAAGGAGCGAAGCATCTATGGGAATTCTCGATGGCAAAAAGGGCCTCATCTACGGAGTGCGCAACGAGCGTTCGCTGTGCTGGGGCTGTGCGCAGAGCTTGGCGCGCGAGGGAGCGCAGCTGGCGCTGACGTTTTTAGGGGAGCGTGAAGAAAAGGACGTTCGAAAGATGGCCCCCACCCTTCCCGGCGGCGAAAACACCCTCATCCAGGGCTGCGACTTGACCGACGAGGCGCAGGTCGCCGCGTTGCACGAGACGCTGACCAGGGAATTTGGAAAGCTCGACTTCGTCATTCACGGCGCCGCATTCGCCAATAAATCCGATCTCGATGGACGATTTCTGGACACCAGTCGCGACGGATTTTTGAAAGCGCTGGAGATTTCTGCTTACACGCTCACAGCGGCGGCCAAGGCCGCCGAGCCTTTGATGACGGGCGGCGGGTCGATCATGACCCTCACCTATCTGGGCGCCGAGCGCGTGATCCCCAACTACAATGTGATGGGCGTCGCCAAGGCCGCGCTGGAAGCCTCCGTGCGTTACCTGGCGAGCGATCTCGGCCCGCAGGGCATTCGCGTCAACGCCATCAGCGCCGGGCCGACGATGACCCTGTCCGCGCGTGGGATCAGCGGCTTCTCCGGGATGTACAACGATGTCCGCGAGCGCGCCCCGCTGCGCCGTAATACCGATATCGGCGACGTCGGCGATACCTCGGCGTTCCTGGCCTCCGATTGGTCGCGCGGGATCACTGGCGAAGTGATCTATGTCGACAACGGCCTGCACATCCTGGGTTAACTCCGCTTCATCCCAAACCTTCCGCATGCGGCCAGCGCCACCAGCAGCGCGCTGGCCGTGAGCGCAACGCACGAACAATCGTGCAGCGCGTATCCAAACAATACATCCCAGTTCACTGAAGTCCAGATATCCATGGCGATCGCCTCCGTGTTTTTGTTATCGTCATGATATCAAAACGCCGGCAATGACGCATGGGGCGAAAGTCCCGTATGGACACGCCGAAAGACCTATTTTCCCCGGATGAACTCAGGAACATTTTCAGCAGGCGCGCCGTCGAATAAGGACAATATTCATCGGTCGTCGAGAAAGTGGAGAACGAAAATGAAGAGTTTGCGGATGTGGGCGGCGGGCGCGGCCCTGATGTCGGTTGTTACCCTGGGAGCGCCCATCGCGGCTCAGGCGAGCTCGGAAGGCAGTAAAAACACGGCCATCGTCCTTGGCGCCGCAGCTGTTTATGAGTTGCTCAACCATAAAACGACGGAAGCGCTGGTGCTGGGCGCGGGTGCGGCCGTAGCCGCAAAGCAGTCCGATGATGCGCGCAAGAAAGAAAATGATCGCAATCGCCGTGGCCGCTACTACCGCGACGACAGCTGGAGTTCATCCAGCGATCATCGATACAATAACCGCGACAATAACAATAGCGGATACAATCGCAATGGCCAGAACTCCAGTGATGACGATTATAGCCGCGACGACAATCAATACGATTACCGGAACTCAAACAATCGCAGCCGCCAGGACAGCTGGAGCAGCGGCGACACTCGCAATCGCGATCGCGGCGATTATGAGACCCGCCCGAATGTCTATCAGCGCAACGACAACGGCAAGGGAGACTTCCGGCATATGAGCGGCCCCAACCGCTAGACCGAACCGCAAACAAAAAATCCCCGCCTCAATGGAGAGGCGGGGATTTTTTTTCGGCGACAGCCATCACAATTTCTTGTAGTATCGAACAAGCGGCAGCCCCACATATCCTGATTTCTCGTAGGCCCGTCTGGCGGGCGCGTGCGACGGGTCCCCGCCAGTGCTCACCACCGCGATTTTCATTCCCATCTCCTGCATCTTCTGAAGAGCAACCTTATTGAGCGACGCGCCGATCCCAATATTTTGATGATCGGGATGCACGGCCAGATATTGCACTTCGCCCGTTTCTTCCACTGGTTTGAGTGCACAGGAGACAAAGCCGACGGCCCGCTCTTCTCTCTCGGCAACCCAGACAAACGTATTTTCCGGTTCATCGCAAATCGCGGCGATCTCGATATGCTGACGTGATCTCCACTCTGGACAAACGATGGAGCCGATATCAGAACCCAATATTTGTTCAAACGAAGTAAATATCGGCTCCCACGCCAGCAGTGAAAGCTCGAGGAGCGCGGCCTTATCCTCAGGCCGCACACGCCGAATATTGAACTTGACGTCGCCAGACATTTATAAGCTCAGCGCCTGAAGGCTGCGCTCCAGCTGCCGGGACTGCCGGTCAAGCTCGGGAATATCCTTCAGCGCATCGTCATTGATCATGAGGCTCCAGCGGTCGGTATCGTAACCGGCCGCAAGCTGATAGACATAGTCCGCCGTGCGCGGCTTGATGGTCGCCGCGCGTTCAATCAGGTTCAAAGAGACAAAAGTAACAGCGGTATCGTCAAATTCGCTCTGCTGCTGCTTTTCGCGCTTTCGGGCGTAGTTCGGGTCGAGCTTGCTGACGATCGCCCATTCCTTCATGGCTTCTTCCGGCCGGTTTGCGAAGAAACACGAAAGGCCGCGGTTGGAGTGCAGCATCACGTTGCTGGGTTCAAGAACCAGCGCGCGGTCGAACATTTCTAGCGCTTGCTTGTGCCGCTCCACGGACTCCTTCCACTTCGTATCGTCTTTGGTGCGGCTTCCCTTTCGAATAAGAATACCTTGCTTGGACAGCGCCAGGGCGAGATTTGAGAAGTCTTCCATGCGGTTCTGCCGAAGGCCGATCACGCGGCGGAATTCGGTCGCCGCCTTTTCGTAGTTCTCTTTTTGATAGTAGGCGACGCCCAGGTTCACATGGCCATCCGGGAACGCCCCTTCGACTTTGACCGTCTGCTCCCACTCCTTGACGGCTGCGTCCAGATGTTTCTGAAGCGCAAACACATACCCAAGATGGTAATGGGTCTTCGTATACTCGGGATGCAGGGATTCGCACTTGCGGAAGCTATTCAACGCCGCTTCGTATGCGCCGTTGCTGATCTGGCACAAACCGATGTTGTTGTGGTACTCAGCAACTTTGGGATCGATGCCGATGGCTTCGGCGAAACGTTCTCCCGCCACCGTGGTGCTGTCTTCGTGCAGGTAGAGCCATCCAAGATGCGCATGAAGCTCGGAATTGCCCTCATCGAGGTCCGACGCCTCCAGAAGAAGGCGTTCGGCCAGCTTGTAATTTCCAAGCTTCGTGTGGCAGATCCCCATAATCCCCAGCGTCAGCGGCTGCTTTGGAGAGATGGTATTCGCCTCGCTGAGCAGTTCCTGCGCGGTATCCATCTGTCCTTGGTGCATTCGAATCAGCCCAACCGCCACCAACGTCTCCCACGATTGACTGTTGAGCTGCATCGCCCGAGTCAAGTTCCGTTCGGCCACTTCTAGAACTTCAGCATCGAGATAGATCTTGCCGAGGTTGTAATATGGCTCGAAGATCCCAGGGTCCAGCAGAATGCCGTCGCGGAACTCCCGGATGCCTTCGTTGAGAGCCCCGACCCGACACATGCCGTAGCCCAGGTTGTTTCGGACGGGAGCGCTTTTGGGATCCAGCTTTCGCGCCGATTGCAGGGTCTCTAGGCCCGACGCCGCGTTCCCCTGGAGCAGCATCAAAATACCATGATTGGAAAGTGCGCGGCCATGGCTTGGGTCCAGACGCAAAGCGGTCTGAATCTCCGTGACGGCGCCTTTGACATCACTCTTCATGAAGAGCGCCACGGCGATGTTGTTGTGCGCGTCCGCGCGGGTAAACTTCGTGTATCCGGGACAGTCGATCGATTTGCGGAACTCCTCGATCGCCAGGTCGTATTTTTTGGCTCGGCAGAGGATCAGGCCCTTCCAATCGTGATAGAGCGGCTTGTCGCCATCGATTTCTATCGTACATTGAACCTCGGAGAGGGCGCGTTCGGTGTTCATCTCATCGACGATTTTCGCCGATTGTACGATGGCGTGCGCCAGATTCGCATGCGGCTCCCCATGATGGCCGTTCAGGCTCGACGCACGCTGAAACATCTCCAGGGATTGGGGAATGCTGCCGCGCCGCGCCAGCGCCACACCGGCGTTGTTAAAGAACAAGGGCTCCTTGGCGCCCATCTTCTGCGCCCTTTGGAACTCCTGCACACTCTTCTCAACCTCGTCCTGCAGCAGATGCGCCACAGCCAGACTGAGGCGCGCTTCCGTTGTGGCGTCCTTCTCCAAAAGCTTTTCATACTTTTGTTCCGAAGACGAGAGAACGTTTCGAATACGAGATTGCAGGAGTGCATGGCGGGTGCGATACAAGTTGGAATAGTAGAGGATCTTGCCACCGCTGACGAGATAAACCAGCGCCGCGCCCGCAGCAGCGCCGATGGCGGTACCCACCGCCGTCGAGACATTGAGCAGAACGGGGAGCATGAGTTTACCGACGATCGCGCCAGCGATCGCCGCAATGGCGATTGCGGCAATGCGGACTAAGGAGCCACGCTTGACCGTTGGTTTTGGAAGACGTTTTTCAGAATCGCCTGCACGCAGGATTACCCCGCAGTTACTGCAGACGACGGCGCCGGGATTAGTTCGTGCGCCGCAATATGAGCATATCATCACGAATCACCCTAAATTAGAATTGATCAAAGTCGAAAGAACTGGAAAGTGGAAAGACGATTAAGCCGAAACAGCGGACGTCAGCGTCAGGGTCAATAAAGAACACATTGCCTTAGTTGCTATGTTCGCGAGCGGAGGAGACTTTTCCTTCTTCGTGGAGAAGCCATTTAACGGCGGCGGCGGCCGTAGGTTCGGTAGACGAATGCGAGGACTTGCGCGACTGCTTCGTAGAGATCGCCGGGGATCTGCTGGCCGATTTCCACGGCCTTGTGCAGCTTGCGCGCCAGCGGCCGGTTCTCCACGATCGGGACACGGTTTTCGCGAGCGATCTCCTTGATCTTCTGCGCGATCAGATCCTGGCCCTTGGCGACGACGATGGGCGCGCCCGACTCTTCATCGTATTTCAGCGCGACGGCGAAGTGAGTGGGGTTGGTCACGACGACATCGGCGGTCGGCACATCCTTCATCATCCGCTTGCCGGCCATCTCCCGCTGCATGCGACGCACCTTCGCCTTCATCTGTGGGTCGCCCTCGCTTTGTTTCATCTCATCTTTGACTTCCGTCAGCGTCATCTTGAGATTTTTTTCGAGGTCGTACTTTTGATAGGCGTAGTCGGCGACGGCGAGCAGAAACAGCCAGACCGACACACGGATGCCGATGGTCCAGAGAAGGGCGCCGACCGTGCTCATCGTGACGGACAGGGAGACGCCCATCAGCTTGATCATCGTCCCATCTTCGATCGCGCCGCGGACCGCCGAATAACAGATCCCGCCGACGATCGCCATTTTGGCGATCCCCTTCGCCAGCTCCACAAAGCCGCGCGCGGAAAACAAGCGTTTGAGACCGTTCACCGGGTTGACGCGGTCCCATTTCGGCGCTAGCGATTCCGGCGTGGCTTCGAAACCTACCTGCGCCACATTGGCGACGACGCCGAGCACCATGGCGAGCAGCAGCGCTGGCAGGACAATGCGCCCCGTCCAAAGCAGGGCGCGTTCCTGCCAGAGATGGACCGTATTGAAATTAAATTCGACGTTGGCGGGATTGAAGGCGAAAGCAGACTGGATATTGGAAATCAGGGATTGCCCGGCATAGCCCGGCAGCGCCACATGCATCGCGCTTACCAGCGCCAGCAGCACGGCGGATGTGGCGAGCTCAGGCGTCTTCGCGACCTGCCCTTTTTTGCGCGCCTCCGCGCGCTTGCGCGGCGACGCGGGAAATGATTTTTCTTCGCCGTCGGACATAAACCCTCAAAAACGTTAGCGGTGAAACGCGCGCAGCGCCGAGAAGATATCGGTTTGCGAGTGCATGATCAAGCCGCCGACGACAAACGTAAAGAGCGGGAGGACGGCGATTACAACGGTCAGTCCCACCAAAATCTTGACCGGCGCGCCGACATAAAACACCTGCATTTGCGGCATCGCCCGGTTCAGAAGCGCGAAGGAGATGTCCGTGATCAGGAGAACCGCCGCGCTTGGCGCCGCGATCTGCACCCCCGCCACGAGAAATTGAAACATCAGATCCGTCATCACAATGCGAGAGTGCTCGTTGAAGATCATCTGACCGGCCGGCAGCCGTGTGAACGACTGCACCAGCGCTCCCAGCATCAGCCAGTGCCCATTTCCCAGCAGGTAAAGGACCAGAGAATATTGATACTGGAAATTCGAGATCGGTGAGACCGTCTCGTTGAACTGCGGGTTGAACGTGGACGCCTGCGTGAAACCCATCTGATAGTCGATAATGCTGCCCGCGACCCGGACCGCGACGAACAGAAACGAGACGACCAGACCGATCAGCAGGCCGATCGCGATTTGGACCAGGAGAATGCTGACTGTCGAATACAGATCGACGGGAACTTGTTTGTCCACGGTCGACTGAACGACCGGCAGAACCGCGATGGAAATCACGGCGGAAAGCCCGACTTTTACCTGGCTCGGAACCTCGCGATTGCCGAAGATCGGGGCGCTGACAAACAGGGACGTCACACGAGCGAACACTTGCAGAAACTGCCAAAACGCGCCGGCGGAAACAGTCGTGAGGTTATCGAACATGAGGTTTCGTGTTAATGGATCGCGGTCGGAAGACTGTTGAAGAGTTTAGTGGTAAATCCCACGATGGATTGCAGCATCCACGGCCCTAAAATGACGATACTGCCGATCATAATCACGATCTTGGGCACGAAGGACAGGGTCTGTTCCTGAATCTGCGTGACGGCTTGAAATAAGCTGACCAGGACGCCGACTACGAGTGTCAGCACCAAAATCGGCAGCGTCAATTGCAGCACGACGACAATGGCGCTCTTCGCCAAATCAAGAACCTGTGCGATATCCATTCATGTCCCCCAACAACCTTGTACCATACTTTTACCGGGACCGGAAACAAAAAAGCCGCCCAGGACAATGCCCGGGCGGCTCTTCTCACATGATGGGTTGCGGATTGCGCATCCTACTCGCGGTAGACAGCGACCTGAGTCGGCGTTTCCCAAACGGAGACGCTCGACAAATTCCCACGCTCAAATGGCTGGCTCTTCATTTCGTCATAAATATGCTTGGCGATATTCTCGGCGGAAGGCGACAGATCCTTGAACGCCGGCAGATCATTCAAATACTTGTGGTCCAGGGTCTCCAGGACGCTGTTGAAGACGCGCTTCACGTCGGTGAAGTCGACCAGCATGCCAAATCGGTCCAGCTCCGTCCCGGCGTAAGCCACTTCGATCCGATAATTGTGCCCATGCAGTTCTTCGCACGGACCATTGTAATCGAACAAGCGGTGCGCACAGGCGATGGTTTTTTCTACTCGTATCTCAAACATAACGGGATCACTAATTCCTGACGTACGAACACATTGGGGGGGCTACAGATTTTTGACGAAGCGATTATCTTCATCGACGAGGATCGCTTTCGGAACCACAGGCTCATCGGACATCAGGAACGCCGCGACAATCACCACATCGCCGACACGCGCCTTGTGGGCGCCCGCCCCGTTAATCCGGATGATGCCGGACCCCGGCTCGCCGGCGAGCGCATAAGTGGTGAATCGTTCGCCGTTGGTCACGTTCCAGACGTGCACGAACTCTC
>JAOQAA010000305.1 GCA_025963815.1 Capsulimonas sp. | reverse complement strand
TACAAGCGGCGTCGCCCCATGCGTAGGCGTGGGTGACACGGCTATGGGCGACATCCACGGTCACCTTGCCACTTCCCAGAGGCCGTTGGACGACAGTCTCGTCCGGACGCGTAAATAGAACCTTTTTGACGTCAAATCGCCCATCGCCGAGAAACTCATCGTCCCCGGACTTTAAGGAGAGGCGTCCATCGCGGTCAAGCGTCAGCTGCACGGAGTGGCCTGCGTGAGAAGCGCTCCTGCGGGCGACAGCCTGCGTTTCCTTCTTTGAGGAGAGCGGCGTCCCTGAACATTGATGATTATTACCGCTCAGCAGCACCGCGCCCGTGAACAATGGGATCAAGATCCCACAAAAGATTATCTTCAAGTGAGCGCCCATATTTCTGTGTACATCCGCCTTGGCAAGGATTGCTCTTGCTGTGCTTTCAGTGTCTTGCTATGACAGCAGAGTTGTTTTATTATACTGCATTTGCCATATAATCACATCCAGCATTTTTGAGAGCATCGTAGGGCTGCTCTTGCGCGTGCTTTCCGTTTTTCTGTTCTGCCTGCTCCGCTAGGCCGGCGCCTTCGATAAAGACAAACTCGCGGAGCAGGCAATGTTAGATGCGTTGCGGACGCTGGGAGTAACGGCGCTCGGGATATGGGCTAGCCAAGATCGCCGAGTAGGATTTGAAATAATTTCTTTCAGATTTCCGCTTCCACGTCGAACTCCACTACCGGTGGAGTGCTGTCGCCGGTGACGACGACCGCATAAAGCGGAGCGGATCGTTCGTGGGATGAGGAAGACCAGGTCAATTCGAACGGATGATGGCCATGCTGGATAGCCGCGTCTCGGCACGATTCCATGATCTTCTTGACGAGCGCTTTCTGAGTGGCGCTGAAAAGCGCGACTGGCTGCTCCAGGGTCCCTACAACGTAATAATTTTGTTTGACCGGCTCGTAATTACTCTCGAGCGGATTTATGAAGCGTTCGCGCAAATAATATTTCATTGATCTCCCATGAACTCTATTGATACGGAGCCGAGAGCAGCTGCGACGCTGCATTAAGTATTGCGATAGTTGCAAATATTCAAATTTTAATAAAACTAGTCGTAAATGAACACTGGAAGCCGTACGTCCTCCTTCGCGCAAGCGTTAGTTGATTATACTAGCAAAAGATGTGCCATTTAGATGTCTTCTTCGTTTCAGGTTTGAAAAACATCAATTTCTTCATGAAATTGACTCCGTGCACTACAAATCTCATCGACTTATTCGGGATAAGCCGATGGGGGCCGCCAGCGTCATTTGTCCTGCGAACGGGTAAATACTGTAGGTGACACTATGACAAACACATTACTCGCTCCGCGCAGTGGGCGGTTTTTCGGCCACGCCGCCGCTTTGCAGCGCGACCCGCTTGGATTTTTAAGCCAGTGCGCGCGGGGCTATGGATCGGTCGTCCCGCTGCGTTTACCGTTTACTCCCACGCTGCTTCTGCTGGATTCGGAAGATATCGAGCGCGTTCTGGTGACGGATCACCACAACTTTGTGAAGCCGATCTGGCTGCGAACGGCTGCGGTCCGCCGCCTTCTTGGAGATGGACTTGTCACCACGGATGGCGACGAGTGGCGCCGGCAGCGTCGGCAATGCCAGAACGCGTTCCATCCCCATCTTATCCCCTCCTATGGAGATACTTTCGCAAAGCTGACAGCCCGGATGCTCGGAGAGTGGCGGGATGGTCAGAGCCGGGATGTACAGAGCGACATGTCGCGGCTGACACTGGAGATTGTGGCTCAGACGATGCTGGGCAGAGACATCGCCGATCGGGCGGGGGAAATCGGGGAAGCGATGGACACTGTCATGGTCTGCTTTGCCGCCAAGCACCGTTTGTTCGGCTTAATTCCATTCCCTCCAACTCGGCGCGAAGCGCGCGCCATCCGGCAGCTGGACGCCCTGGTGGACCGGATCGTTGCCGATTTTCGGGATGAGGGGCATCAGGGAGACGAAGCGCCGTTACTCGCTTCGCTTCTGGACGATCCCTTGCAAAGCGAGGCGAGTATTCGGGAACAGGTGAAAACATTTCTGGCCGCCGGACATGAAAGCTCCGCTCTTGCGCTGACATGGGCTTTTCTCATGCTGGCTCGCCACCCCGATGCGGACGATTGTCTTGCGCGGGAACTTGGCGCGGTGCTCGGTGGCCGTGCGCCTGCCCCAAGCGACCTGCCCAATCTGCCGTACACACTCGCTATTGTCAAGGAAACCCTGCGGCTGTATCCGCCGCTTTGGATGATTGGGCGAACCACGGTCAAAGACTGCGAAATCGGCGGCGTCGCCGCGCCAGGCGGATCGCTGATCCTCACCAGTCCCTGGGCGGTCCAGCGTCGGGAGCTCTATTTCCCCAAACCAGACGAATTTGTTCCAGAACGCTGGCTTGGCCAGGAGCAGGCGAATCTGCCCCGGTACGCCTATTTCCCCTTCGGCGGCGGCCCGCGTGTCTGTATCGGCCAGAACTTCGCCGTGATGGAAGCCGTGCTTTTGCTGGCGACTATTGCTCAGAAATTTCGTTTGGACGCCCCTCCCGATCAGAGCGTTCGTCCATGGGCCACCATGACGCTGCGGCCGCCCGTCGGGAATTTGATGCGCCTGGTGGATCGGAGCGCGATTCTCAGCGCGACGCCTCTGTAGTAACGGCAGGTAACCCACAATTTTCTGTGAGACCAGTATAATATCCGTATCTTCAGACGCCAAAGACCGGTAAGAGGTTAACATGAATATCCGTCGCATTGCCGCCGCATGCTCGCTCCTCATTCTCCTATGCGCGCTGTCGCTGGGCGTGAACGCCCAGCGTCAGACCGTTCCAGGCCCGTTGTCGTCGCATCCGAAAGATGCGAACGCCGAAAAGACCGGCTGGCTGCGCGATAGCTATACAGGGCTCGGGGGCGGCTTATATACGGGACCAGGAGGAGGAATGTATTCTGGACCGGGCGGCGGAGCTTACTCAGGTCCCGGCGGGGGATTGTATGAGGGCCCCGGCGGCGGCATGTACACCGGACCAAGCGGCGGACTTTATAGCGGCCCCGGCGGCGGCATGTATACCGGTCCCGGTGGAGGATTGTACACGGGGCCGGGCGGCGGGTTATACACTGGCCCTGGCGGAGGTTTGTATACCGGCCCCGGCGGCGGTCTCTACACAGGACCGTGCGACGAGCCGTATCGCAGCAATTGGCCGCCCCGAGAAGCCGTCCTTAAGTACCTCAAGGAGAATAACCAGAACGAGACTTATGCTCTGCTGAAGGAAAAGTGGAGTATGTAGCGCCTGACAGCCATTAATTCGTCAGGCTCGCTTCCAGTAACAGAGAAGCCGCGCCTTCGTCCAGGCGCAGATGCACATTTGGATGGCGGCGCACCCAGGTGGCGGGAATGTGGTCGGTGGGATCTTCGGTCCAGGCGGCGCGGACGATGGCGGCTTTACCGGCTCCGGTCGCCATCATCACGATTTCGCGGGCGTCCATGATCGTTCCGATCCCCATGGAGACGGCCTGGCGCGGGACGTTGTCGATTCCTCCGAATGACGGCGCGGCGTCCTGGCGCGTGACCTCGGCGAGCGTGACGAGGCGGGTGCGCGAGTCAGGGGAACTGCCGGGCTCATTGAAGCCGACATGGCCTGTTCGGCCAATCCCCAGCAATTGCAGATCGATGCCGCCGGCATCGGCGATGCGCGCTTCGTATTCCAGACAGTCCTGCTCGATCTCCGATGCGCTGCGCCGCAGACCATCGGGCACGAACCAGTTGGGGCAGTTGATATAGTCAAAGAGATTCATCGCCATAAACTGCCGATAGGAGTGGAGCGATTTGGGCGACATGGGATAATATTCGTCCAGGTTGAAGCAGGTGACGCGGGAGAAGTCCAGACCCTCTTCGCGATGGCGACGCACCAGCGCGGAGTAAACGCCCAGAGGCGTCGATCCCGTCGCGAGGCCCAAAACGGCGTTCGGTTTGGTTTGGACGAGAGCGGCGATGCGGTCCGCCACGAGGCCGCAGAGACCTGTATAGTCTTTCGCGACTTGGACGTTGGACAGGTCGGTTCGGGTCATGGGGGTCGGGCTCATGGAAGACATTCTTTCTGTATTTTGACGCCGCTTCTGAGTGATGTCAAATGGATGAATTTTAGTTCTTGCTGCCGGTCGTCGCGATGCCGCTGACGAATGTCTTCTGCGTGAAGAAGAACAGGATCACGATTGGGATGATAAAGATGGTCGAGTCGGCCATCAGCGACGCCCATTCGCTTCCATGCGTCGAGAGCAGTTGCTGCAAACCATATGCCAAGGTGTAGCGCTTCGGATCGTTGATGTAAAGCAGCGGTCCGAGAAAGTCGTTCCATGTCCCCAAAAATTGGAACAAAGCGCAGGTCGCCAGGGCGGGCTTGGAAAGCGGCAGCATGATCTGCCAGAAGATGCGCCATTCGCTCGCCCCGTCCAGCCGCGCGGCCTCCGCCAGCTCACTGGGAAGTTTGCGGAAGAACTGAGTGAGCAGAAAGATATAGAACGGCGCGCCGCAGAAGGCCGGAACGATTAGCGGCAAGTAAGTGCCGTACCAGTGCAGCCAGCGGAACAGCGCGAAGACCGGAACCATGGTCACCTGCGCGGGCAGGGCGATGGTGGCGATCATCAGCATGAACAAAGCTGATTTGCCCCGGAACTCCAATCGCCCAAATCCATACGCGACCAGGGCGCTGGAGAAGACGGCGCCGA
>JAOQAA010000240.1 GCA_025963815.1 Capsulimonas sp. | reverse complement strand
CCCGACGAAGGAATCATATGCCCGCTCAACTCACTTTGGAAGAAGTCTCCCGCGTCGCGTTCCTCGCGCGGCTGCAGCTAACCGATGCGGAGAAGACGCGCCTCACGACCGATCTCAACGGCATCCTGGAGCAGTTTGAACGGCTCCAGCAGCTCGACACCGAAGGCGTGCCGCCGACATCACACTCCCTGCCGCTGCAAAACGTGCTGCGCGAGGACGTCGCGCGCCCCTCCCTTCCCCGCGATCAGGCCCTGCTGAACGCGCCGGAAAAGCGCGACGGTAGTTTTATCGTCCCTCAGATCGTGGAGGGCTAACCCATTTTGGAACTATTTGAACTGACCGCCCACGAGCTGTCTGAGAAGATCCAGAGCAAAGAGATCTCGGCGCGCGAAGTGACCCAGAGCGTTCTGGACCGCGTCGAATCCGTCGAGCCGCGAGTGATGTCCTATGTGACGGTGACGCGGGATCAGGCGCTCGCCCAAGCGGACGTCGTGGACGCGAAGATCGCCGCCGGCGAGACCGTCTCCCCCGCCGCAGGCATCCCGCTGGCGCTCAAAGATAATCTCTGCACCATAGGCGTCGAGACCACGTGCTCGTCGAAAATCCTGCGCGGCTTCCACCCGCCCTACGACGCCACCGTCGTAGAGAAGCTTAAGTCCGCAGGCAGCGTGTTTGTCGGCAAGGCGAATTTAGACGAGTTCGCCATGGGCAGCAGCACCGAAAATTCGGCCCTATTCCCGACCCACAATCCCTGGAACTTAGATTACGTTCCCGGTGGATCTTCAGGCGGCTCGACCGCATCGGTCGCCGCCGGCGAGGCCGTCTGGTCGCTCGGATCGGACACCGGCGGCTCCATCCGCCAGCCCGCCGCCTACTGCGGTGTCGTCGGCCTCAAGCCGACTTACGGCCGCGTCAGCCGCTACGGCCTGATCGCCTTCGCATCCTCGCTGGATCAGATCGGCCCGATCACCAAGGATGTGCGCGACGCCGCCTTGCTGCTCGGCGCGATCAGCGGCCATGACCCGATGGACAGCACCAGCATCGTCCGCGACGTGCCTGATTACACCAAGGCGCTCACCGGCGATGTGAAGGGCCTGCGCATCGGCGTGCCAAAAGAGTACTTCGCGCAGGGCGTCGAAGGCGTGATCGCCGACGCCGTCCGAGCCGCCGTGGATAAACTCGTCTCGCTCGGCGCCATCGCCGAAGAGGTCAGCCTTCCTCACTCGGAGTACGCGCTGCCGACATACTATATCCTAGCTCCCGCCGAAGCGTCGTCCAACTTGGCCCGCTACGACGGCGTTCGCTTTGGACACCGAACGGCCCGCGCCACTAGCCACATCGACTTGTTCGAGAAGACTCGCGAAGAAGGCTTCGGTCCCGAAGTCAAGCAGCGCATCATGCTCGGCACGTACGCGCTCTCGGCCGGATACTACGACGCTTTCTATCTCAAGGCCCAGCAGGTCCGAACCCTGATCAAGCAAGACTTCGACAAGGTCTTCGAGAAGTACGACGTCATCCTGTCGCCAACCGCCCCGACGGTCGCCTTCCCGATCGGCCAGAAGACCGGCGATCCGCTGGCGATGAAGCTGAGCGACGTGCTGACGATCCCGGCAAATATGGCCGGCATCCCGGCGATCTCGCTCCCCTGCGGCTTCGCCGACGGCCTGCCCATCGGCCTGCAGATCATGGCCCCCGCCTTCGGCGAAGAAGTCCTTCTCCGCGCGGCCCACGCCTACGAGCAGGCGACGGATTGGCACACACGGCGCGCGAGTTTGTAGATTGTCGCCGTTCTCAGAAAGCAGATCTGCCCCGGTTATGAAACCCGGGTCTGGGAGCGGCAAGAGCCGCTAACCGTCCGTGCCGGACGGAAGAGTATTTTTGTCGATTAGCCGGCATTTGCGTTCGGCACGGACGCTTAGCCGAAGGCTCCCAGACCCGGGTTTCATAACCGGGGATTCGCGCGGGTTTTATTTCCGCGCAAATCCTCGTAATTGTGTCATCCATAAAGACTAGGCGCGCTACCAGGATAAAACCCCTTATGAGCAATTACGAAACGGTCATCGGCATGGAATGCCATGCCGAGCTATTGACGGAAAGCAAGATGTTTTGCGCGTGCGCCAACGAGTTTGGCGGCGCGCCAAACACGCGCACCTGTCCCGTCTGTCTTGGGCTTCCCGGCTCACTGCCCGTCATGAACAAATTGGCGGTGGAGCTGGTGCTGCGCACGGCGCTGGCGCTGAACTGCCAGGTGTCACGGGACTGCCTGTTCGCACGCAAGAATTACTTCTATCCCGATATCCCCAAGGGTTATCAAATCTCGCAGTATGACGATCCGATCGGCCACAGCGGCTACCTGGACATCACGCTGGAGGATGGCTCGTCGAAGCGTGTGCATATCCGCCGCGTTCACCTGGAAGAAGATACGGGCAAGCTGATCCATGCGGGCGGCAATGAGAGCGAAGTCGACTACAACCGCAGCGGCGTGCCATTGATGGAGATTGTTACCGAGTTCCCCCCGGATCTCCACTCGGCGGAGGAAGCGCGGGCGTATCTGGAGAAGCTGCGCACGATCCTGGTCTATCTGAACGTCTCTGACGGTAAGATGGAGGAAGGGCATCTGCGCGCCGAGCCCAATCTCAGCATCCGCCCCGTTGGCTCGGACAAGTTTGGCGTCAAGACCGAGATCAAGAATTTGAACTCATTCAAGTCGGTCTTTAAAGGCGTTCAGTACGAAGTCGAGCGCCAGAGCGCGCTGCTCGACGAAGGCGGCGTCATTCGCCAGGAAACCCTGGGCTGGAACGACCTGCGCGGCGAAACCTACCATATGCGCTTCAAGGAAGAAGAGCAGGAGTATCGCTACTTCCCCGAGCCGGACCTGGTGCCGCTGCACTTCGAAGACGCCGATATCGAAGCAGCCCGCGCGGCGCTGCCGGAACTGCCCGACGCCAAGCGCGAGCGCTTCGTCACACAGTATGGAGTCCGCCCGTACGACGCCGCCGTCCTGACTTCATCCCGGCCGACGGCAGACTACTATGAGGCCGCCGCCACGGATGGCGTCGATCCCAAGGCGATCGCCAACTATGTCACCGGTGAGCTGGCGCGTCTGATCAACGCTTCGAACCAGGAGATTTCGCAGATCAAGATCACGCCCGCCGCGCTGCGGGATTTGATCGTGCTGCGCGACAGCGGCAAGATCACCAACGGCGTCGCCAAGACCGTCCTGGAGAAGATGTTCGAAACGGGACAGAGCGCCCAGGAGATCGTCGAGGCCGAAGGGCTGGCCGCCGTGGACGACGAAGGCGCGATCGCCGCCGAAGTCGACAAGGTGATCGCGGCGAACCCGGATGTCGTGGCCAAGATCCTTGCCGGCAACGACAAGAGCATGGCGTTCCTGACCGGACAGGTCATGCGCGCCACCAAGGGCAAGGCGCGGCCGGATGTGGTCAACCGCCTTCTCGCCGAGCGGATCAAATAAAACTCGAACGTAAGAATCCGAAAGAGTTGGAAATCATCATGATCTCAATGAATCCCTCCCTGCGCCGAGTCTGCGCCTTGAGCGTCCTCGCCGTTCTTCCGATCGCACTGCTCGCCGGCTGTGGCGGCGGTGGTGGAGGAGGCGGAAGCAGCACGCCCAGCGGCACGCCTCCCGCCGTCATCGCCATCGACCCGGTCAACGGCGCCTCCACCGGCGGATCGATCGTCACGATCACTGGGACGAACTTCGGGACATCGAGCGCCGGCCTCAGCGTGAAGTTCGGTACGACCACCGCCGCCAGCGTCACCTACATTTCCAGCACCACGATCAAGGCCGTCGCCCCTCCAGGAATCGCCGGCGTCGTGCATGTCCTTGTTTCGACCGAATTCGGAACTTCAACCGCCGTCAACGCCGATCGGTTCACCTACACCACCGGCGGCCCGCCGCCCCCGCCGCCGATCTAGCCGGGCGTAACCCCGGCACGGATACAGAAATGTCTGCCGCCATGGCGCTTTTGGATACTCTACGCCGCACGATGGATCGCCACGATCTGCTGCGGCCGGGACAGAGCGTGATGGCGGCCGTCTCCGGCGGCCCCGATTCACTCAGCCTTCTGCACGCCCTGCATTCGCTGCAAGCCGAGCTGCAAATCTCCGCACTCTCCGCCGCCCATCTGGACCATGGCCTCCGAGGCGAAGAATCCGCCGCCGAGGCGGCGTTCGTCACGGCGTTCTGCGCGGAGCGCGGCATCCCCTGTTATTCCGAAACTCTCGCCGCAGACGCACTTACCCATTCCATGGGATCAGGTTTGCAGGCCACCGCTCGCTACGCGCGCTACGATTTCCTCCGCCGCGCCGTCGCCCAATTGGGAGCCGACAGGATCGCAACCGCACATACGCAGGACGATCAAGTAGAAACGATACTCATGCGCATCCTGCGCGGCTCCGGCCTGGAGGGTCTGCGCGGCATCCCCTACTCTCGTGACAATATCATTCGGCCATTGCGGGACACGACTCGCTCCGAAGTCGAAGCCTATTGCGCCGAACACGGCCTTTCTCCCCGACGCGATCCCTCCAATATCGATCCCAGCCACTACCTGCGCAACAAAATCCGTTTGGGACTGCTGCCCGAATTGGAAACGAACTACGCGCCGGGCGTCCGCGCCGCGCTGCTTCGCCTCTCCCAAAACGCCATACTGGACGATGATTATTTACAGTCCCAGACGAAAGTTTCGCTGGCCGCCATTCAAGTGTCAGAATCGGATCGCGAAACCGTCTTGTCCCGCCAGAAGCTCGCAGAATTAGCTCCGACGCTTCAGCGCCGAACCTTGCGCATTGCCCTTACACGTCTGCGCGGATCCGCTCAGGACATTGAAGAACGGCACATCGCCAGCTTTCTCACCGCCATTCTCGATCCGGCAATCGGTTCTTACTCGATCACCCTGCCCACACCAACATGCTACTTGATGTTCACGGAGGACCGTATCTTCCTGCGCCTTTCCGAACCAATCACCCCAACCAACCACTCTATTTCACTCACGCCGACCGAGATTTGCGCGTTCGGCGAATGGACGATCGAAGCGCGGCTGACGTCCGAGAAGGGCGATACTAAATATACCGAGACGCTGGATGCTGATTGTGTCGATCTCTCGACGCTCTGTGTCCGAAGCTGGCAAGCCGGCGACCGAATAGATGCCTTTGGACTTGACGGAAGAAGCAAGAAGCTTTCGGATCTATTCACGGACGCAAAGATTCCCCGCGCCCAGCGAGCTTCGATCCCAATCGTGGCCGACGCCAATGGGCCGCTGTGGGTGGTGGGACTGCGTATCGCGGAGCGGGCGCGGATGACAGAGGGAACGGTGCGATTCTTGAGGATATCGGCAAAACAGTCTTAGGGATTCGGCCCCCCTGCCCCCCAATC
>JAOQAA010000260.1 GCA_025963815.1 Capsulimonas sp. | reverse complement strand
CGCATCGCGTCGGGTATCTCCAATGACCTCACCACCCGCAGCGCCGACGTCTGTCTCAAAGAACGCCGCAAATTAATTTTGGTCGCCCGCGACACCCCCTTAAATCTGATCCATCTGCGCAACATGGTCACCGTGACCGAAGCCGGCGCCACCGTCCTCCCCGCCGTCCCCGCGTTCTACCACCAGCCAAAGACCGTGGAAGATGTTGTGGACACCGTCGTCGCCCGCGTGCTGCAAAACCTGGGCGTCGAACAGACAATCCAGCCGCAGTGGCAGGTGGATGAGGAATAGAGGTTTGCAAGAGGGAATTCATTTCCGGCCGTCGTATTTGTGTCGCGTTTCCGCGCCCATTTCCCACAGTTAAAACAGTGGTCTACACATGATGAGACCATAGCTTCCAGCTGTGGGCAAAGGACCGGAAACGCCACCTCAATAGAGAGCAACCCTGTGCAAATCTCCATCGCCAATTGGTGCTTCTTCCGCGCCGACGACACTCCCGAAACCTATTATCAACAACTCGCCGCCCTCGGCGTCTCGGCCGTCGAGATGGCCCCGCCCGAGCACTGGCCCGCCGCCCGCGCCGCCGGCCTTTCTCTGCTCAACATCGGCGCCCCCGGCATGGAGCACGGACTCAGCAAACACGACAACCACCCCACCCTGCTTCCCGCCATCCGTGAAACGATCGCCACGGCGGGCGCAAACGGCATTCCCCAGGTGATTATCTTCAGCGGCAATCGCCAAGGCCAATCCGACACTGATGGATTGCAAGCCACAATCGAAGGCGTACGGCAGCTTGTCCCTGACGCCGAAGCCGCTGGCGTCACCCTGACATTGGAAATGCTCAACTCGCACGATCACACCGACTATCAGGCCGACCACAGCGCTTACGGCTTCGATATTGTCCGCGCCGTCGATTCCCCCAACGTCAGAACACTCTACGACATCTACCACCTGCACCGCATGGGCGAAGTGATATTGCCCACGATCCAGGAGAACCTGGACCTAATTGCCCACTTTCATGTCGCCGGCAGTCCGGCGCGCGATTGCCCTACGACTGATGGCGCAATTGATTATCCGACGATTGTGCGTCAAGTGATTGCGGCGGGGTACACGGGCTATTGGGGACTGGAATTTCTTCCGAAGGAAGATCGATGGGGAGAGATTGCGGCGGCGCGGGATTTTTTGGCGGTTTAATGCGGCGGCGCCACGTCTAATACGAGGCGTAAAACGGCCGGCGGTTAGAAACCGCGCCTGCAAGAGCGCAGAAACCCACCTGCGTGGGTTACATCTTCCGAAACGACACTGTATAACAGAACGCTATCCATTAGACGGTATCGTATTGGAAAATGTAGTCCCCGCAGGGGGACTTCTGCGCATTTGCAGGCGCGGTTTCTAACCGCCGGCCGTTTTACGTGCGACGCCACGTAACTTCAACTACGCCGCCTGATACTCCGCCCAAAGCTCTTCAAACTTCGCGACCATCGTATCCAGCACTTCGAAGCCGCCCTGCCAGAATTCCGGGTCGTCCAGGTTGACGCCGACTTTTGCAACCAGTTGCTGCGGGGTCAGGCTGCCGCCGGCGCGGAGCATGTTGAGATATTTCTCTGCGAAGGCGGGGCCTTCGGTTTGGGACTTGCGGTAGAGGGCGAGGGCCAGCAGTTCGCCGAAGGAGTAGGCGTAGACGTAGAACGGGGAGCCGGTGAAGTGGCCGATGTAGGACCACCAGAGGCGGTGCTCGTCGCCCAGCGTCACGGCGTCGCCGAACATGGCCTGCATTTCGGTGTGCCAGTAGTTGCCGAAGTCTTCCAGCGTCAGCTCGCCTTTGTCACGGCGGTGGTTGTGGATCGCCTTTTCAAAGCGGTACATCGCCGTTTGGCGCGGGATCGTGGCGAAGGCGCTTTCGATCTTTTCGGCGTAGAGGGCGAGTTGATCCTTGAGGGACGCCTGCGCCACCACTTTGTCGAACACTAGCATTTCGCCGAAGGTGCTGGCCAGCTCCGCGAGCGGCAGCGTGCCGTGGAAGTTCATCAGCGTCTGTTCGCGTGACAGCGACGAGTGGACGCCGTGGCCAAGTTCGTGCGCGAGCGTCATCACGTCCTTCATTTTGCCTAGGTAATTCATGAACACGTAGGGATGCAGGTCGGGGGTGACATAGGAGCAGTAGGCGCCGCCCTGCTTGCCCTTCGCCGGCGCGGCGTCGATCCAGTTCTTGTCGAAAAACTCGGCGGCGCGCTCGCGCAGGATGGGCGAAAACTCGCCGAACGCGTCCAGTACGATCTGGCGCGCTTCTTCGTAAGGGAGCTGCTCCTCCGCCTGGAAGAGCGGCGCGTAGCGGTCGTAGTGGGTCAGACCGTCGACACCTAAAATGGCGCTCTTCACGTGGTAGTAGCGTGCGACGACGGGGTAGTTGCGATAGACCGTATCGACCACGAGATCGACCGTCTCTTTGGAGAGTTCGTTCGAGAGATGGCGGGACTGCTCCGGATAGGTGTACTTGCGCAGGCGGTCACGTACGTTCTTGTCCTGCATCAGCGTGTTGAAAATGAACACGGCCGCGCGGATATTCGCCTGCAGGCCCTCAGTGAACGCGACGGCCGCCGCACGGCGCGTCTCGCGGTCCGCGGAGTACAGGCGCGAGATCACCTGCGGCTGTGTCAGTTCTTCGCCGTCCAGCTTGAAGACGCTGTTCGCGGTTACTTCGTCGAAATAACGATCCCAGGCGCGCGCGCCGGTATTCGCCATCTCCTCCAGCAATCGCTCCTCGGTTTCGCTCAGCATATGCTCGCGGTGCAGGCGCAGGTCCAGCACGAAGTGCTTGTAGGGCGCAACTTCGGGCGTGTCCAGCAGCGACGCGACAACTTCCTCAGGCGCGGCGGCCAGCTCCAAAGTGAAAAAAAGCGTCGGAAGCGAAAGCGCGGTGCCGCGCTCACGCATCTTCTGCATGAACGCCCCGTAGGCGGCGTTGGCGGTGTCGGTGGAAAACAGCAGCGCGGCGTAGGTTCCTGGCTTGCTGGCCTCCTGATCCATCGCCTCATATTCGCGCAGCGCGGCGCCCAGGGTGGCGGCGGTCAGATCGGCGCTGTCAATCCTGCCTTTGTACTTTGCCTGGAACGCCTCCGAGCGCGTCAGCATCTCCGTCAAAGTCGCTTCGATCTTCGGATCGTCGATAGATTGATAAAGATCGCTGAGATCCCAGCGAACGTCGGTGGTGGTTTCGAGGTCGGTCACGGGAATATCTCTTTTCTGAAGCCGTAGATGAGGCGATTATACCCGCGTGCGATGGACATCCGCGGCATCGAGCGCCAGCCGCACGCGCTGGACAATTTCGTCGACCAGCGCTTTGTCAATCGTCAGCGGCGGAGCGAACCGAAAGGTCCGATTGCGCGTTTCTTTCGTCAGGATTCCCGTGTCGAGAAACGCCTGTGTGAGAACAGTCGTCTCCGTTCCTTCGACAACCTCCAATCCCACGAGCAAACCGCGTCCGCGCACTTCGAGAACGCTGGGATGCTCCAGCGCCACCAATCCGTTTTTCAAGCGCTCTCCCAGAATATAGCTTCGTTCGGGCAGGCCCAAGACACGCATTTCGGCAAGCGCGGCGAGCCCCACGGCGCAGGCGAGCGGGTTTCCGCCGAAGGTGCTGCCGTGGTCTCCTGGCTGAAAGACCTCCATGACATTGCGCTTCCCCGCGACCGCCGACACGGGCAAAAGACCGCCGCCTAGCGCTTTCCCAAGACAGATCAGGTCCGGGCGGGCGTCTTCGTGCCTCCATGCAAAATCCTTGCCGGTGCGGCCAAACCCGGTCTGGATCTCATCCCAGATTAGCAGCACGTTACGCTCCGTACAGAGCTTTCTGACCGCCGCCATATATCCCGCTGGGGGAATAAGTATCCCGGCTTCGGCTTGGATCGGCTCCAGGAGGATCGCCGCCGTGTTCGGCGTGATCGCCGCTTCGATGGCTTCAATCTCGCCAAACGATACGGAGACGAAGCCGGGAGTGAAAGGCCCGAAATGGCGTTTGTAGGCCGGCTCGCTGCTGAAGCCGACGATCGTCGTGGTGCGACCGTGAAAATTTCCGTTGGAGACGATAATCTGGGCCTGATCGTCCGGGACGCCCTTTCGCGTGTACGCCCATTTTCTGGCCAGCTTGATCGCCGTCTCAACTGCTTCCGCGCCTGTGTTCATGGGACAGGCCATGTCGCACTCGGTAAAGCGGCATAGGCCTTCCAGAAATAGCGCCAGTTCAGGCGAGTAAACGGCGCGGCTGGTGAGGGCGCAGACATCGAGCTGCCGGCGCGCCGTTTCGACCAGAAACGGCGACAGATGACCGTGCGCGACAGCCGAATACGCGCCGATGCAGTCGATGTAAGCGCGTCCATCTGGGTCGAAGCACCATGCGCCCTCCGCACGGGCAATCGTGACCGGCAAAGGATGATAATTATGCGTGCACCAGCGATTAACGAGTTCTTCCGTCTGCCGCGCCGTTAGCGACGCCGCCAGGCTCTGAACGCCGTCTTCCCGAATGCGCCGCCAATAGTCTTGATCTTCCATAGGTTTCATCGCTCCAAAATCAGCGTCAGGCACTTTGCCGAACCGCCCGCTTTTAAGAATTCGGAAAGGTCGGTTTCATGGACATGATAACCGCGCTCGGTCAGTGCGGCGGAAAAAGAATTTGCGCCTGTGTTGAGGATTATGTCGCGGCCAATGACCACGGCGTTCGCTCCAAAATGCTGGGCATCCTCAGCAGAGAGCGTAATCTTCTCACCCGGCAGGCCGAGGAGCGCTCGGTTCGCCGCCTCATCGAACGCTTCGGGAATGTAAGCGAACATATTCGGTCCGAGTGGAGCGAAACACACGTCCAGGTGATAGTATCGGCCGTCGACAAGGCCAAGCGAGAGGACGTCCCGGCCCAGTATTCGCGCGAGTTCCGGATGCGCGGCCGCGCTCGACCGAGGGCCATAACCCGCGAGGAGAATTCCCGCGTAAGAAAGCGCATCGCCTTCGCCTTCGAACCAGCCGTCCGAAAGCGGCTTCCTGTGATATTGACGATCCTGAAACCATCGCTCAAAATGCGGGACTTCCCCGGCGCGCTCGGCGTGCCGAAAGCGAGAGGGAATGTATACGCATCCCTCGACCAGACCGGCGTTGGCGGTGAACACCATATCCGGCAGTCCCGGCTGCGGATCGATCAGCGACACCCGTGCGCCGATCCGGTCCGTGATGATCGCATAAAGCGCGTCCCACTGACGCTTAGCTTTATCGACGTTCGGGACATTGTCGAGGTGCATCCAGGGATTAATTTCGTAGGCGACATCAAAATACGCAGGCGGACACATCAGCAAGTGCATAACAGCAGCTCCTTTTGGGAAAAACACTCCGCTCAGAGAAAACACAGCATGAGCCGGTAATCGCAAGACGGCGTGTCTGGGCGAAGCCTGCGCAGACGGACGGAGGCCATGCAAATTCCAGCAGGGACACAGCGCCGACCACGAAAACATTCGCGGTCAATATGAAATTCCCAGTCAGTGGTGAGCTGATTTCGCGGCGGAAAGGCGAGATTGCCCTTCATTACGCCGCATTTTCGCAATTGCTCCGTCACCGGAGCATCGCCGGATCGTCCATCGCGACAGGGGAGCGCGGACAATGGCGGCTTATGCGGACGCTGCTTGCATGAGAGAATATGCAAACCATCCCGCAAGGGGGCGGAATGGGACTTCACTCGCCCATGCTCTTTGGAGAGATCGGCGGGATGTCGTAACGTCATTCAAATTCTACCAGGGTCCAAGGCGGTTGTCAATCACGAAAAAAAATCTTCTGAATGATCGGTTGACAAAT
>JAOQAA010000257.1 GCA_025963815.1 Capsulimonas sp. | reverse complement strand
TCGCCGCTGATCAGCCGCGCCGCAGTCCGTGTGCTGTTCGGACGCTTGACGCCCATCTTGTAGCAGACTGAGGGAAACTGGTAGAAAAACCGCGCGATCTTGCCCGACGCGTCGTGGCTGGCGGCGAACTCGTCCGCCAGAATTTGCGTCCAGCGCGCCGATGTTCCAGCGGCGATGGTCTGTCCCGCGAGCGCGCCGCTGCGGCAGGCGTAGGAGATACCGTCGCCGAACAGAGGGTTCACCATCCCCGCCGCGTAGCCGGCCAGCAGGAGGCGACCGTTCCACGCTTCCACGGGCTCGGAGCCGTTCCAGAGGGGCAGGGGATGCCCGTGATATTCGATCTCTTTGGGATCGTAGGGGACGTCCAAAGCGTCCAGATATCCCGTGACCCAGCGCGCGAGTTCGTCCTTGCGCGCTTCGCCCCGGCCATCGTCGCTGCGTGCGCCGAACATCCCGGCGCCGACCGAGAGATGCGCGGCCTTGGGAAACACCCAGCCGTAGCCCTTGCGCACGGCGTATTCCAAATGTCCGATCTCCGGCCGAAGCGTCTCATGTCCGACGCCCCATTCATGCGGGATCTCGGCTTCCAAAGCGATCGCCAGCAGCCGCGTCTTGCGCAGATCCGCGCAGCGCGCGATCGGGCCGTTGGCGCCGTCCGCGCCGATGATGTGCTTGGCGAAGTACACATCGCCGTCCGTGGTCGTCACCCGAACACGGTTCTCGCCATCTGGCTCGACGGAGCGCACGGACAAACCGTCGCGCAGTTCCGCGCCTGTGGCGACGGCGCGTTCGGTGAGCGCATTGTCGAAGACGCTGCGCTGCACCATCCAGAGACTCATGGGCGGCTGGTCAGGATCGGGGTTGATGGCGGCCAGATGGGGATCGGCGAAGTTCCAGGTGTGGCGCAGGTGGGTCACGGTGGCTTCGACAAACGCGTCCGGGACAAGCTTGGGAAGGTCGGCTTCGACGGTGAGGGGGACCCCGCCGCCGCAGGTCTTGTAGCGCGGCAGAGTGCGCTTTTCGATTATCAGGGTCTTGTGTCCGGCGGTCGCCGTTTCATAGGCGGCGCAGGCGCCGGCCGGGCCGGCGCCGCAGACGATCACATCATAGTCACGATTCATATCGGACTATTATACCACGAGGGGGCGACGCTCATCCCCCAGCCCCTTCTCCCAATTCTGGGAGAAGGGGAGCCAGATTTTTTGAGTTAGGATCTGAAATTCTAACCTAAAAATACCAATCTTACTCCGACTCCCCCTCTCCCAGAATTGGGAGAGGGGGGCGGGGGGTGAGGGCTTCTTCCGCGCCTCACACAAACTTCAAGTTCTCATACCGCCCACCCAGCACGACTTCGCTATTGGCGCCCAGCCAGCGGTCGAGCAGCGTGGCGTAGACGCTTCGGAAGTCGGTGGTGAATTTGAGGTCGCCGGCGTCCAGGTTTGTCAGGCTCGGGTAGTCGCCGTAGAGGCCGCCTTTGACGGAGCCGCCGAGGACGAACATTTCAGAAGCCGTTCCGTGATCGGTGCCGCCGCCTGCGTTTTCGTGGACGCGCCGACCGAACTCGGAGAAGGCGACGGTGAGAACACGATCGGATGCGCCCATCTGATCCAGATCGCTTTGGAAGGCGGTGAGGCCATCGGAGATATCCTGGAGCAGCTGCGGCTGGCGGCGGGCCTGGCCGCTGTGGGTATCGAAGCCGCTGGTGGAGATGTAAAACACGCGCGTGCCGAGATTTGCGGCGATCAGCTGCGCGATCTCTTGAAGCCCTGTGCCGAACGCGCCTTTTGGATAAGTGACGGCCGAATGGTACTTGCCGATCCCTGCCCGAATTTTATCGGCGCTGTCGTAGGTTTCCTGGCCAACTTGCCGGATAAAGTCGCCGTGCGGCGTGGCGGAAGAACCGCCCGTCTGGATGCGGCGCAGGACGGCGCTGCGCTCGTCGCCTTCGGCGGTGCGCGGGAAGGCGAAGCCGAAGTTCGCGAGGCCTTGAATCGTGGGAACGGCGGCGTGAGCGCTCTGGAACGCCTCCGACGCCTCATTGCCGATGTTGATGCCCGTCAGCGCCGACGCGCGGCCCTGGCGCACGGCGTCGAGATACTTACCGACCCAGCCTTCGGCCTCGATCTTGTCCGGGTTCGCCGTCTGCCAGATTTCCATGGATCGGAAATGGCTGCGGTTTGGGTTGGGGTAGCCTACGCCCTGAACAATCGCAAGCTTGCCTTTGTCATAGAGGCCTTTGAGGCCGGTCATTGCGGGGTTCAGGCCGATGGAGTCGTTCAGGCGCAGCACCTGAGTGTCCGGAATCGCCAGTGTCGGGCGGTTGCGCTTGTAGGCGTCATTGGAGTATGGAATGACGGTGTTGATGCCGTCGTTGCCGCCGGTGAGCTGCACCACGACCAGTGTACGTGCGCCGGCGCCGCCGGGAGCGCGGCCTTCCTGGGCGTCCTGCGCCCAGACCATCTTCGCGAGCCACGGCGGAACGGCGAGGCCGACCGCGACGGTGGTGGCGCCGCGCGTCAAAAATTCTCTGCGTGAGACTGACATGGATCGTTTTCCTTTGCGTTCATCGCGGTCCGTAAACAAGGTCGTGTGCTTAGCACACTTGATATTCGGGCGTTCCCATGATCAATGGGATTAAACTGAGCATTCTGCCATCGCTGCCGGTGGCTTCACCGCCCTGAGCGAGCGCTCGGCGGCGAGCGCGCCGCGCGGCGACGCCGCCCCCGCCCGTGGCGGCGGTCAGAACGCCTCCAGCTGGCGGCGCCGCAGGCGCTTCGGAAGCGTAGGCGATCAGGGTTTGACGCGTTTC
This sequence comes from Capsulimonas sp., assembly GCA_025963815.1. Lineage (GTDB taxonomy): Bacteria > Armatimonadota > Armatimonadia > Armatimonadales > Capsulimonadaceae > Capsulimonas. Next base: position 1,310 of record JAOQAA010000257.1, on the reverse strand, counting down.
CGTTCCGAGGGGCAGGGGGCCGAGGGCTTCGGCAAGATAGTCGGTCCAGGCCGCTTGCGGGGTCAAGGAACGCTGTTGCGCGAGCTCGGCGACTTGCGGCGCCATGTACCGAAATAGGACCTGAGAGCGTGTCAGGCGATCACCGAAGGCGACGCGGTTTTGCAGGGTCGTGGTGTTGATCCAGGCTTCGTTGCCGTCCCAGCCCTTGACGCTCGGCGGCGCCAGAAGATCCTGCCCCATGGAGCGCATGGCGAGCGTCAGGCCCGCGAGACGGTTGACCTGCAGTGATTTCCGGCGCTGCGCGGGTGTGACAGTTGTTGTTGCGCCGGGCGCGGCGGCGGCGATATCATCGGTCAGACTGATGTCCGATGGCTTGATCAGAAACGCCGGCTCCAGCTCCAGCATCTTCACCGTGCCGATCACAAACTGCGCCGGGCTTTTGATCAGCGCGTAACGCGCTTTGGGCGAATAAAACGCCTTCGAGCGCAAAATCTGGCCGACGACGGCTTTGATGTCATATCCGGAGCTGTAATACGTGTTTACCAGAGCATTCACAACCGACGGTTCGGGGTTGGTGTAGGCGAAGTAGGAGAACAGTTGCGTGCAGAGGCGTTTCGCCGTAGCCGGATGCGCGCAGAGAATGTCGACGATGTCGTCACCGTTCCAGTTGCCGGTCTTGCCCATGAACGTCTTGGGATCGTTGTCATGGCGCTGCGGAAAAAAGCCGAAGCCCCCGGCTTGGGTGTTCCAGCCGGAAAAGGCGCGCGCCGCCGCTTTGACATCGTCCTCAGTGTAGTTGCCGATGCCGCAGGTGAACAATTCCATTAGCTCGCGAGCGTAATTTTCGTTGGGATGCGCCTTGAAATTTTGATTGCCGTTCAAATATCGGAGCATTGCCGGATCGCGGGAAATGGCGAGGGTGAGCGTTCGGAAATTGCCGAGCGCATGCTCGCGGAATGTGCGATTTTGCACCAGCATATCATCGCCGTCGCCGGTGAGTTTGGTGGCGAAGTGTCCATGCCAGAAAAGGGTCATCTTTTCCACGAGTGGGTTCGGTGTGGCGAGCATCTTCTGCGTCCACCACATCTTGACGACCTGCACGGGCATCTTCCCGTTCTTCCGTTCGGGAACCAGAGAGGCCAAACGGGCGATTAAATCATCGTCCTGCATCGTATCCGGGGTCTTTTCCGGATGGAGCAGGGCGCTGGTGGTGGTTTCGATCCCGTGCTGCGCGGCGGCGGCATTTTCCTTGGGACCGGCGCCGAATCCGGCGCGGCGGAGCAGATGCGCTGTATCCAGGTTTGTCTGAT
>JAOQAA010000254.1 GCA_025963815.1 Capsulimonas sp. | reverse complement strand
CGACATTGATCCCAATCACTTTGCCGTCAATATTGAAGAGCGGTCCGCCCGAGTTTCCGGGGTTGATCGCGGCGTCCGTTTGCAACAGGTCGGGGTAGTAACGGCCCGAACCGGCGGTTTCGCCGGGAATGCGCTGGTGACGTCCAAGAGCGCTGATGACGCCGACGGTCATGGTATTTTCCCGGTTAAATGGGCTGCCGACAGCAATTGCACATTGCCCTGGCACGACTTTGCTCGAATCGGCGAACTGGGCGGCCGGCAGTTTTGCGCTGCCGGGATCGATCTTAACCACGGCGAGGTCACTGCGATAATCAGGATAGACCTTGCCCTTGAACTGGCGTCCGTCGGAAAGGGTGACCGTCACAATACCGTTCGCGGCGCCGTCCACGACATGGTCGTTGGTAAGAATATAGCCGTCCGAGCTTACGATTACTCCCGATCCGGTGGCTTCCGAACGCCGCTGGGTTCGCGGCGTGGGAGCTTTGATGCTCGGGACGTCCGCAGAGGGCGGGGCAGGGGCCACATCGCCTTTCAAGGGAGTTCCCGGCTTCGGCTTCACTGGCGCCTTGGGAGGAGTTCCGTTTTTCGGAGCGTCTTTGGTCGGCGGCTTTACGGGCGTTTCCGGCTGGTCCGGAGCGTCTGGGCCGTCTCCTGGTGTCTGATCCGGCGCCAAGCCGAAGTCCGAGGCGTCGACATTGCGGAATCGCTCAACTTTGATATTGACGACGCTAGGCTCGACCGTTTTTGCGATCTTGGCGAAAGCGTCCTGCATATCAAGCAGCAGTGATTTCTGTTCCGGCGAAGTCGGGGGAGGCGGCAGCACCCCGCTGGATTTGGCGGGCGCCGCCAGTAATGGGACAGCGGGCGCGGACAGTGTCAACATGAGGGCGCTCGCGGCGAGCATATTCCCTTTGCGTCGTGGGCGGCTGACGAAAATCATTCACATCTCCTTGATGCAATTATTGCGATGGATGCTGAATCGAAATTATACCCGCCTTGCGCATGCGGCGGACGCTGAGATGGAAAAAGCCCCGGCGCGATGATGCGCCGGGGCTTGATCGATAAGATCACCGATGTATGGGAAAGCCAAGCTGAGGGCCATTAAAGCTGGTCAGCTCCTGGCTGGCAAACGTTCCATAACTTTGGTTCCGAGGCGCCATAAAATCGTAACCGCTTTGGACATCACTGTGCCGGCTGCTGGAAGTGTGTCGTGATGTGTCTGTCATAGGCATGCCGGCGAAGGCAAAGAGGCTGAAGTTGTTGCCTTCGTATGCTCCGAACATGGGGGGCAGTTCCTGGTGGCGTGATCTGGCGACATTGAAGCCCGAGTTCTTTTCCGCCTGATTCGAGTACGTCAGCGCCAGCGTGCCGGCGCCGAACGGGGCAGCAACGGCGAGTACGCTGATACAGGACAGCGCCATTGCTGTCGCGATGCGCTTGGCCCGCTGCGGCCTTACGGAAAATGACAGGCACAGATTGATCTGAGAGATCGCTTCTTCCGTGGCGATGCGCTTTCGGATTTCATACTCCAGCGCTCCGGCCGGCTGCGGGCGGGAAACCGCCCGCAGCAATGCTTTAACTTCCTGAATAACGCGATATTCATCACGGCAGCCAGCGCATCGGTCCATATGCTGAGCGACTTCCAGCATTTGAACCCCGGTCAGGCGGCCATCAGAATAGGGAGTTAACAGTTCTCGTGTTCTGCGGCAATTCACAGGTGGAACACTCCTCGTCGATCAGCGTTGAAAGATAGAAAGTCCGTCAATTCGCCTCCGCCAGCTTGCGCTCCATCTGAAACTGCGAGATCTTCTGCCGCAGCAATTTGCGGCCTCGATGCAGTCGCGAACGAACGGTGCCGAGCGAACAGCGCATCGCGGCGCTGACCTCTTCGTAAGACATGCCTTCGATGTCCGCGAGAACCACTGTCATGCGGAAATCCGCCGGAAGGCTGTTCAGGGCGCGCTGGATATGTTCGTCCAGCTCGTCGGACATCACCATACGCTCCGGGTTCGACGCTGCATCTGGAATTTCCAGAAAGACATCGTCCGAACGTCCGCCCATATCGAGCGGCTGATCCAGAGATTGCAGGCGCGCCTTCGGTTTGCGGCGAAGGTCGTCCACAAACAGGTTCGACATGATCTTATAGAGCCAGTTGTCGAATGGCCAATCCCGGCGATAGTTCCCGAAGAATCGGAAAGCGCGCACGAAGGCTTCTTGGGTCAGGTCCTCCGCATCCGCGTGGTTTCCGGTCATGCGATAGGCGATATTGTATGCGTGTTTATGATAGCGCTGAACAAGGCGGTCGAATTCATGTCGGCGTTCGACTTGCCCCTGGGCGGCGCCGGCGAGACTCTGCGGTGTCGCTGCGGCGTCGATCATTTCTGCCATTGGTGTGCGTCCTCTCTCCCCAATACGAACCAGACGGAAATGAAGTTCCCGGTTCGTGTATATTTCGGGTTTTGTCGACAACTATAAAACCCGCCCCGCATCCTATTGGTTCCGTTACATCTCTAATATACTTCGAAAATGTGAAGAAAAAATGAAAATCGCCGCGCGGGGATGCGGCCTGAAGATTTATTCCATGTTTTGCGCCCCGATTGACAGCGTTTCAAAATCAATGGTATAATACGCCGTTGTCAAGAATTGTTGTCGACTTTAGAAGAACGTTATTGCAGAGGGGGGATTGTGTTTGACGCAGGTTCAGGTGCGGCCTAATGAGTCGCTCGACAGCGCGCTGAAGCGCTTCAAGAAGCAAATTCAGCAGACTGGTATTCTCAAGGAGGCTCGTGAGCACGAGCATTACGAGAAGCCCAGCGACAAGAAGCGCAAGGCGGAAGCCGCTGCGCGGCGCAAGCGTAGCAAGAACGAAGACAAAGAGAAGAACTAGCTTTTCACAGAACGGCGCGCGCACCACAAATGCGCGCGCCGTTCTTTTCCGCGAAGCTGTTCTACTCCGACCCCTGTGCTGTCATGGCAAAAGAACCCGGACATTCCTTTACATTTTCTCGCACCGGACGATCTCGTCTGTCGCTTCGCCATTCGGATGCGCCTACGCGCGTCAAATCGCGCAAGCCCGGCCGGCGCGCCCCGCAAATGAGGCCTACGCTCAACTTTGGGCGAATTGCGCTTTTCTTTATCACTCTTCTCACGCTTTCCGCACTACTTTCCCTGCACTTACTTCCCGATAAGGTCGCGCTGCGCATCGGAGATGTGAGCGATTCCGACATTCGCGCCCTGCGCACGACTAGCTATGTCGATCAGCTTTCCACCGAACAACTGCGCGAGGAGGCCGCCGCGCGCGCCGAGACCGCGTATACCTCCGTTCCTTACGCCGCTTCCGAAGCCGATCAGACGATCCAAGATATCTGCGCGCATCTGCGCCGTGAGCGCGCCCTTCCTACTCCCAGCGCTCAGCATGTCGCCGCTCTTTTGCGCCAGCAGGTTGGTGTGATGATCGCCAAGTCGGCGCAGTTGACGCCGCTGCTCCAAGATACGACCGCCGGTTATCACATCGATCAGGCGGAGCGCGTGATGCGCGCGGCCGTGCACAGTGCGCTGGAGAATGAGATCCGGGACGACCATCCGGCGGACCTTACCCGTGCGCGCGATGAAGTCACGGTGAAGATTTCCGCTTCAATGCTTCCCCGATCTTATATCCCGGCTGTGACGAGTCTCGCGACGGCGGCGGTGCACTCCAACCGCGCGCGCGACGACCGGCGCACTGAGGCGGCCCGCGAGGCGGAGCGCCGGCTCGTGGCGCCGCAGGTCAATCGGATCTTTACGGGAGACCTGGTCGTGCGGCGCGGAGAAACGGTGACGGCGGCGACAATCGACAAGCTGCGCGCGCTTGGCCTGCAAAACCCTCGGCTCGATCCTGTGATGATCGCCAGTGTTTCACTGCTCGTGGCAATGCTTCTTTGTCTTGTCTGCCTCTATCTCGCGCGTTACTATCCCCGGGTGTACACGTCGACGAAAATCCTGGTCCTGCTGAGCGTGCTGGTCACTCTCTGTATTCTCGGCCTGAAACTGGGAGATACTGTCCTTGGCGTGCGTCTTTCCGGATCGCAGTACGGCTATGTCGGAATGCTGTGTGTCGCCGCGACGGGAATGCTGATCTCCGCGCTGGTCAATCCACGTCTTGCTCTGCTCATTACTGCGCTGCTTGCCGCACAGTCCGGATTTATTTTGGGCGACGATCTGCGCTTCTGTATCATGACGCTGCTGTCCACGCTGGTGGGCATCTACGCCGTCTCCGATATCCGCACCCGGAGCGACGTCGTTCGCGCCGCCGCCGCCCTGAGCCTGGTCAACGTGGCGCTTGCGCTCGTCGTCGGCAAGATTGAGAACGACTCCTGGGTGGATATCCAGCGCGCCGCTCTCTGGGCCATTGGCTCCGGCGTCCTGTCCGTGGCGCTGTTTTCTCTAGGCGCCGCCCTGTTTGAGCGATTGTTCGGCATCACCACGCATCTGGGATTGCTGGAGCTTTCGGACCCCAACCGGCCGTTATTGCAAAAGTTCTGTCAGCTGGCGCCGGGAACGTATACGCACTCGGTCATGGTGGGTAACCTTGCCGTCACGGCGTGCGAAGCGGTGGGGGCGGATGCGCTGCTTTGCCGCGTCGGCGCTTACTATCACGATCTTGGGAAGATGCGCCGGCCGGAGTTCTTTATCGAGAACCAGCTCGGCGGCTCCAATATTCACAACAAGCTGAACCCATCGCTGTCGGCTCTGGTGCTGACAGCGCATGTGAAGGAAGGCCTGGAGATCGCGGAGGAAGAAAGACTGCCTCAGATCATCAAGGATTTCATCTCACAGCATCACGGAACGAGCTTGATTCGCTATTTCTATCACCAGCAGACCTTGTTCGACGGCGGAGACTCCGCGCCGGGCCTGGAGCAGCAGTTCCGGTACAGTGGTCCCAAGCCGCAGAGCCGGGAAACGGCGATCCTTATGCTGGCGGACAGTGTCGAAGCGGCGTCCCGGACGCTGGACAAGCCGACCCTGGGCCGGATCGAAGACCTGGTGGATCAGATCATCAGCACGCATCTTGGCGACGGTCAGCTGGACGAGTGCGACCTGACACTGCGCGACCTGCGCGGTATTCGGGACGCCTTCGTGCATCTGCTGGGCGGAATGCTGCACAGCCGAATCGAATATCCGGACGCGCTGAAACCCGCGCCCGGCAAAACGGATAAGAATGGACCTATTGATAAGCCGGCGGACGAAAGATTACTCGTCGCTGAAGTACAAGAAGACGCTGCGGTCGGCGATCCGAACTCTGTTGCGGCGTGAAGACGCCTCGAAAAACTCCGAAATCAGCATCGTTCTTTGTGACGACGATTTTATTCAGGAACTGAATCGCACGCACCGAGACAAGAACAAGCCGACCGATGTCCTGTCATTTCCACAGGATGACGACATTGTTTTGGGCGATATTGTGATCTCCCTGCCGACTGCGGAGCGTCAGGCGCGCGCGGCGGGCTGGGCGATGGAGGATGAGGTTGTGCTGCTTGCCGTGCACGGCGTCCTGCACCTTCTTGGGTATGATGACGAAACGGCGTCCGAGGCCGCGCGGATGCGCGACATCTCCTCCGAGGTTCTGACGGCGGTGGGCGTCGCCCTGCCGCTCGGCGCCAAGCATCCCTATTTTGTCGATTACGATTAAGGCGCCACGATAAAGGCGATCAGAAATACCACGCATGCGTCCCGTACCTCGTCCTAAAAACCATCTCGACTCCTTTCGTTACGCCGTTGAAGGCATCGTTCACACCTTCCGCACGCAAAAGCACATGCGCTTCCACTTCTTCACGGTAGTGCTGGTGCTGCTGATCAGCGCGCTGCTGCGCATGAACCGTGTCGAGATGGCGATCTTATTTTTGGTCGTCTCAAGCGTTCTCATCGCGGAGATGCTGAACACGGCGATCGAGAGCGTGGTCGACATGGTCACGCAGGCTTACCATCCCTTGGCGAAGCTCGCCAAGGATATTGCGGCGGGGGCCGTGCTGATCGCCGCGATCAACGCCGTCGTCGTCGGGATCATTCTTTTCCTGAAAGATCGACGTATCGCGCGACTTTCGATCCAGATCGACCACGATCCGCAGCCGATGAACGTGATGGTCACCGTGACCCTGCTGATCCTGATCATCGTCATGCTCAGCAAAGTCGTTGGCGGCAAAGGATCGCTTTTGCATGGCGGGATCGTCAGCGGCCACGCGGCTCTCTCGTTCTGTCTCGCGGCGACGATCATGTACCGCGCCGCCGATTTTCTCACGACCGCGCTTGCGGTGGGCCTGGCGCTCCTGGTGGCGCAAAGCCGTGTCGAAGGCAAGATCCATACCTTGCAGGAAGTAATCGTTGGTGGGCTATTGGGGGTTTTTGTGACAACTTTGATTTATTTTGTGCGCGTGCCGCTGTGACGACGCAAACACCGCTTGTCGCGGCTGATGGAGCAACCACGTATCCCGCATGAACGCTCACGATTATATCGCTCTCGCCGTTGTCGTTCTGCTCATCCTTCTCAACGGCTTCTTCACGCTCGCCAAAACGGCGCTGGCGACTGTCAGCCATATGCGCCTTCAGCACTTACTGGCGGCCGACCGCGCGGCGGACACGCCGGCGCAAAACCTCCAGGTCTTCAGTCGTGATCCGGCCCGCGTTTTCGCCACCGCGCAGGTCGGCATCACGCTGGCGTCGTTCGGCGTGGCGGCCATTATCGCCGGCATGATCGCTCCCGATGTGTCCAAATGGCTGCTGAGCCGAGCCTGGCCGCATGACATCACCTGGACCACGGTCGTTCTCACACTCGCCGCGGCGTTTGTCGCGATCACCATCGGCGAGTTGGTGCCTTACGCCTACGCACAGCGCTACCCCATGCGCGCCGCCGCCCTCGCCGCCGCCCCGCTGCGCCTGTTCATGATCATGTTCTCGTTTCTCGCGACGATCGCGCTTGGTTTGACCAATTTGATGGTCAAGCCGTTCGGATTGACCGCAACGTTCGCAACGCCGATGGTGACGGAACAAGAATTGCAAACCCTGCTCGACGCCGGCGCTCAGGCGGGAACGATCGAAGAAGGCGAAAAGGAGATCATCGAGAACGTGATCTCCTTCGGAGA
>JAOQAA010000187.1 GCA_025963815.1 Capsulimonas sp. | reverse complement strand
GCGGCGCGAAGAAGCGACCGCACTGGAGGCGATCGAGCACCTCGCCGCCATGCAGGCGCAGGAAGCGAAGCCTCCGTATCTTGGACTGTGGACGCGGCTGGCTTCATTCGAGCGCGAGAATCTGCATCGCCTGCTGCATGATCGCATGGCGGTGCGCGCCACGATGATGCGCGCGACAATCCATCTGGCAAGCGCCCGCGACTTCCTGGAGTGGCGCACGGCGATCCAGCCGGTGCTCACCGGCGGCATGCAGTCCATTCTCAAGGATCGTATGGCGGACGTGAATATGCTCGAGCTGATCACGGGAGCGCGCGAGTTCTTTGGGAATGCTCCGGCGACATTCGACGATCTGCGCAGCGCCTACGCCGCCGCAGATCCTGCATGCGACGCCCGCGCGCATGCCTACGCCGTCCGCACGCATCTTCCCCTGGTCATGGTCCCGACGGATGCTGCATGGGGGTTCCCCTCGGCCGCGCAGTTCACGCTCGCCGACACCTGGCTTGGCAAGGCCCCCGTATCCAGCGCAGCACAGGACGATCTCGTAATGCGCTACCTAACGGCATTCGGCCCCGCATCCGTCGCGGATTTCCAAACATGGTCTGGGCTCAAGGGCGTCAAAGACATCTTCACACGTTTGCGCCCCCAACTGATCACGTTCCGCGACGAGCGCAAGCGCGAGCTCTTCGATCTCCCAAACTCCCCCCGCCCTGGCGCCGACAGCCACGCCCCCGTACGCTTCCTCCCTGAGTTCGACAACATCCTGCTTGCTCACGCCGACCGAACGCGCATCATCTCCGACGAATACCGACCGCAAGTCGTCACCAAGAACCTGCGTGTGCTGGCGACCTTTCTCGTGGACGGCTACGCCGCCGGCCTCTGGACAATTGAACGCAAAAAACGCGCTGCAACGCTGACGCTCAAGCCATTCGCGCCGCTCTCAGAAACAGCTGCAGGCGATCTCGCCGCCGAAGGCGAAAAGCTTCTGCGGTTTGCGGAGGAGGACGCGGACACGTACGCAATTCAAATCGTGGATTGACCGCAAGCGGCGCTCATTGTTCGTCCATATACCGATCCGCTAAAATTTGCTCTTCTCTCATTGACTTTGCCGTGAATTGCGCAGGAGAAACAGCGCCGCGCGGCGTAAGTTGCAAACAAATGAAGGAGACAGACATGAGCGCACAAGATCCGAACGATCCCAACAATCCACCGCCGCAGCCGCCGCCGAATTGGGGGCAGACGCCGCCGCCGACGCCACCGCAGCAAGGCCAGTGGCCCGGTCAACAGCCCCCGCCGCAGACGGGACAATGGCCGGAACAGCCACCGCCTACGCCGCCCCAGACAGGACAGTGGCCCGGGCAGCCCCCGCCACCGCAGACAGGGCAATGGCCTGGGCAGCCGCCTCCCCCGCAAACAGGGCAATGGCCAGGACAAGGCGCGCAGCCGCCGTATGGGCAGCAGCCACCGCCGTATGGGCAGCCGCCGCCTTATGGTCAGCAGCCGCCCGTGTGGCCGCCGCCGCCGAACCAGCAATATGGTTTTGGGGGCGGGTATGTGGAAACGGTCAACTCCGGCGACATCTTAGCCACCGCAATTTTCTCATTTATCTGCTTTGGGTTTGTTCTCGGCCCCTGGGCCATCATCAAAGCGAACAAAGCGATCGCGGCGATGGACGCCGGCCGTGCGGACCCGAGGGATCGCGGGAAGGTCGTCACCGCACGGGTTATCGCCGTCATCGGTACGATCTTCTATCTCTTAGCCTTCATCAGCCGTGTGGGAAGGTTCGCTTCTCATTAGTTAAAGTCCCGAATTCCACTCTTTTCTCCGCAGCCCCAATGGGGCTGCGGAGAATTCCACCAATCACCATGGAAAAAGACTTCATCAAAGCCGCCAAAAACGGTGACCACGCCAAGATCGTGGAGATGCTTGCTTCGAATCCCGCCCTGCTGGAGGCGCGCGATAAGGACGATTCCACGGCGCTGCACTGCGCCTGCTGGAAAGGGCATCCTGAGATCGTCGCGACGTTGCTGGCGGCAGGCGCTCCCGTCGATGTTCACAACAAGAACGACCATTGGGGCACAACGCCGCTGCACGCCGCGGCGCACGCCAATCAAGCCGCCATTGCCGAAATGCTGATCCAGCACGGGGCAGACCCCAAGGCGCTCGATGGGAATGGCCGGACCCCGCTCCATCACACTACGTTTCACAAGGCCGGCGCCGCCGCCAAAGTACTGAAAAAGCACTCCCAGCAAGACGAATAGAAAGGAATGAGCACGCGGATTTACGGGAGACCACTATGAAATTCAGTCTTTTTGCCAAACCCATACTGACGGTCGAACAGCAGCTGACAGATCTGGCGGCCTGCGGGCTGCCCCTGTCTCCCAGGGTCACCATAGACGATCTGTTTACGGTCGCCACGCGCGAGGACATGGAGCGGAACCCGTTTGACCATCTCGTCGCGGCATTAGGCTTTACAAAAGAGGATGAGGCGGATACTCCGCTGTGCGACAACCTGTGGATGTGTGATTTCCAATGCATCCACGACCACGGCGATTATGTCAAAATTATCGAACGCTTCCGCGTTCTATGCCACCGGCGTCTCTGGTTCGAAAACGTAAGCGACTTCGTGGAGACAGAATTCAACAAAGCCTGGGTCGAGTTCGATGTCGACGGCGATCGCGTTCACTGGAACGCCGTTGTCCAGGACGATTGGCTGGACCCATTCCTGCTCAAAAAGCTCGACCTTCTGCTCGCCGAGCACACGAATCTCCGCATCTACTCAAACACCGCCGACTTCGGCCAATCCGCCCTGCTCGGCTGCTTTACGAACGAGGAATTCGAACGCTTCCATCAGATCTCCCACATCCCATTCCTGCCGCTCGCGCAGCAGTCATGAATGCTCTGTTCCGTAAAGGATAGGTTGATGCCTTGCAAAATCCGCCAGAGCGTCATCGCCGTCTTGCTCGGTGCTTTCTTGTTAAAGGCGACGCCCTGCGCCTACGCGCACGCCGATCGCGCTGAGCCGACTCTGCATCTACTGCATATATTTCATCACAAGGCCGTCAACGATGAAACACTGAAGGGCGCCACGGATTTTGCCGCTATTTTCACGAAGGACAGCCGAAAGCTCATTTGCGCCATGGATCGCTGTTTGTTCATCTGGGACATCCGGGGAAAACGCCTAGAGAAAACGTTGCTCACGAATACAGATGTCAAATCAATGGATGTTTCCAGCGACGGCCAGTATCTTGTTACAG
>JAOQAA010000143.1 GCA_025963815.1 Capsulimonas sp. | reverse complement strand
GACGTTGATTCTGGATGCGGAGCGACTCAGCGTCGACGGGATTGGTAGACTTGCAGCTGTCCAGCTCCCGAAGGCGGGCCAGCCGGCGAACGCCATCGCTCAGGATGGTCACTTCGATGGGGAACGTGGATTCATCTTTCCGCTGTGCGATAACTTGCACGGTCTCGGCCACCGCATTCGATCCATTCGAGGCGAGGAGCCGGCGGAAAGTGCCGTCAAGTGCTCGCTCGTCACCGCGGCGGGCGATAATGTCCGACAGCGGGAGGCCCTCCACTTCCGTGGCATCCCAACCAAGCATTGCTTTGGCTTCTGTCGGCCATGCGCCGACGATGCCCGACGGATTGATAGCCACCAGCGCCACCGGCGCTGCGGCCGGGAAGTCCACGGAATCTGCATGAATCAGCGCGACACCCATTGTTACAACGAATCGGATCGCAAGCGCGTCTGGTTGATTGGGATTATCGTCTTCACACCAAATTCACGAAGCCGCACTTCAATCGGGAGGCCATGCCGACGGATCAGACCATCCTCGTGATCGATGACGAAAAGATCGTGCAAGATCTGGTGAGCGACGCTTTGACGCGGGGAGGCTTTAACGTGCTGGTGGCATCGGATGCCCAATCGGGTCTGGAACTGGCACTGTCCAGGCAGCCGCAGTTGATCCTGCTCGACATCCGCCTGCCGAGGACTAACGGCCTCGATGTACTGCGGCAAATGCGGAGCGGGAGCGGGGCGCTCTCGCCCCCAGTCATCCTCCTTACCGGCGAAAGCAGTGAGGCTGACCGCATTGTCGGCCTCGAAATGGGGGCGGACGACTATGTCACCAAACCTTTCAGCCCGCGCGAACTGGTGGCCCGCGTGAGGAGTGTGCTGCGACGCTTTTCCCGCGCGGAGAACACATCGACGGCGATGTTGCAACGCGGGAAACTTTCGCTGGACCTCGCACGCCATCAAATTACATATGACGACCGCGCAATAGCGTTTACGGCCACAGAATTCCGTATCGTCGAAACGCTTGCCCGCCACGCCGGCAACACACTGGGGCGGTTAGCCATCCATGAGGCGGTGCACGGGTCTCCGGGCCACGCAGAAGATCGATCGATCGATGCCCACATCAAGACAATTCGTCGCAAGCTCGGTGAAGCTGACCTGATCGAGACGATCCGCGGCTTTGGCTACAAGTTGCGTTGAGCGTTGCTCCGTCGCGTTCGCCCCCGAACGTGCAGCGAAATACGCGATCCCATGCTTACTTGTGCTAGTCGCGCCGTGCCGAAATGATTTCGAACGCGTCGTGATCTGCGCACTGAATCGGGATCCTGACCGTGAATGTACTGCCTGCGCCGGGCGCGCTACGGCAGGTAAGGTCGCCGCCCATCAACCGAGCCAGCTTTCTGGAGATGGAGAGCCCGAGACCCGTCCCCTCGATTTGCTTGGACGATGCCGAGCGGCCGCGTTGATATAAATCGAACACCCGCGCCTGATCAGCGGACTCAATGCCCGCTCCGGTGTCTGTGACATCGACAAACAACTCTTCACCCTTCGAGACTCGAACAATCTGGAGTTTCACGACAACACGGCCCGTGTCGGTGAATTTGATCGCGTTGCCGATCAGGTTGTTAATGATCTGGTAGAATTTTGAGGCGTCTGCTCGGACCAGCACGTCGGCGGGCATATCGCTGACGATGTCGATCCTCAACGCCTTCCGGCGTGCCAGTGGCGCCAGCTGTGCTACGCACTCAGTAACCACTTCGTTAGGATTAAACGTTTCGACGTCGACGCCCGCTGCACCCGACTCAAGCCGTGACATTTTGAGGACGTTATTGACCAACGAGAGCAGGCGGCGGCCACTGCTGTCGATCGTCCGGATCCATCGGTCGCGATCAGCGATGGACTCATCGTCGCAGGTCATCAGCAACTCGGTATAGCCGAGGATTCCCGTCAAGGGAGCGCGCAGCTCATGGGTAAGGTTCGCCAGCCACTCTTCGATGGCCGCGCCCTCGCCGACAGTGGTTTTGTTCCTTAGTACGGCCTCCTCCCGCGCCTTTCGATGCGTCACATCGGAAAGGTTCACCGAGATGAGTCCGCGCAGATGTTTTGACGTCAGCTTCTTCGCACGACAGTTCAACCAAATCCAACGACCGTCTGCGCGTCGAAAACGCAGATCTTCGTCCCACGCACGGCCCTCGTGTTGCAGCTTGACGAACGCCCGGCGAAGTGTTGCGACATCCCGACGCCGGACTCGACTAAATAACCACTCGACGCCTCGCATATCAGACGCCGCGTATCCAGTGAGTTCCCTCAATGGGCCCGTAACGTGCTCTGTTTGCCCGGGCGAGATTTCGACCCACCCGACGCGATCGACACGGCGACGCACTCTCTTTTGGTTCGACTTTTCCTCAATGTGCGAATTTTCGGTGTTCGGCCAATCGCGCCCGAGGTCGCGGTTAATACATCGGAGTGAAGCTCGCGAACCTGGCATCGGGATCCTCTGGCAACAAATCAGCTACTGGTTCTGTTATCGGGGAATACCCGATGAAGAGATAAGGACCAGCAACAAGATGCACTCCGATTGCAGTTCGTTAGCGGCCGAAGAGAGAGCAAACGAAGATTCCGCGCGTTCGGCGTGAATAACAGGTAAACCCCCGATGACTATTCAGGGGGGCCCCGATCTCGGCCGAAGTGTAAATCGTGCAACCCACCGAAATACCCCAGTTTGACAGTCTCCTCTCGGTCGAGTCGGTGGCCCAACTCATCGAGCAGGCCTCCTCCGCTGTCATGGTCGCAGACATCGACGACCTGACAGCTCTCGCCACCGCCCACACATGCTTCCAGCAAATCGCCGCCGGGGTGGGCGTAGTTGCCGACAGCGGTACTCGAAGCAAGCTAGAGAGCACGTCGAGAGCCGCCGAGAAACTCGTCGAGCAGATCATTCTCCGCGAAGTCGAGGACGCGGAGGCGGCGGTGCGGTCGCTCTCGTCGACTGTTCTCGAACTCCAAAACCTCCTTCGCGGCACGGGCATCGAACCGCAAACGAATGCCGCCCAAGAGCTCGCGAGTCCCCTGCCTGCCGCGGTCACCGCCGCTTGCAAGACCGACAAGCCCGACATCCTTGGCGGATCTCATGCTGTAGCCGTCATAGAAGCAGAGACTGCACTGAATGCCGACGACGTGCCGCTCGCACTTGAATTCATCAGCGAAGCAAACGCCCACATCGAGGCCGCCGAAGCAAATCTCCTCAAACTCGAAGAGCACCCCGGCGATCCGGACGCTGTGAACGCGATCTTCCGCAGCTTCCACACGGTGAAAGGCGTCGCCGGATTCTTAAACCTGAAACAGATCGGCGCCCTTGCTCATGCAGCAGAGAATCTTCTCGACCTTGCCCGCAAGGGGGAACTCGAGATTACCGGATCGATCGTTGACGTTGTGCTCGAATCGATCGATCTGCTGAAATCGCTGCTCGGACTGCTCGAGCACGCCCTCAGAAAGAACGAACCCTCCGAACAAGAACCGCGCCTCCCGGCCCTGATCGCGAAGCTTCACGCGGCGGCAAATTTGACCGCGCCGCTTCCAAGTGTTTCGAACGTCGCGAGCGCGTCGGTGACCTGCCCCGAATCGCAAATCGCTGACGTGCCGTCAACGCCGAACGTCGCAGCAGCGCCAGTGGAGCGAGCGGCCACCACTACAGCCGAACCTCGCCCGAACGATGCGTCACAAGGCGATGGCACCGTCAAGGTTTCCACTGAGCGGCTCGACAGCCTCATCAACATGGTGGGCGAACTGGTCATCTCGCAATCGATGGTCAGCCAGGATGTCACGGCTGTCGCGACAACCAATCATCGCGTCCTGCGGAACCTCTCGCACCTCGGGAAGATCACCCGCGAACTTCAAGACCTCTCGATGTCGATGCGGATGGTGCCTGTGCAGGGCGTCTTCCAGAAGATGGCACGCGTCGTCCGCGACATCTCGCGCAAGGCCGGCAAGGAAGTCGATTTCGTCGTCGTCGGCGGCGACACCGAACTGGACCGCAATGTCGTCGAGGCGATCGGCGACCCGCTCGTTCACATGGTCCGCAACTCCGTCGACCACGGCATCGAGACGCCGAACCAGCGACTCGAAGCCGGCAAGTCGCGCGCCGGGCGTCTCCAGTTGAGCGCGCGCCATCAGGCGGGCCGGATCATCATCGAGATTACCGACGACGGCCGCGGCCTGAACACCGAACGCATTCTCAAGAAGGCGATCGACGCAGGCATCGTCTCGGCGAGCGACCAGCTCACCGAACAGCAGATCTTCCAACTGATCTTCGCGGCCGGCCTGTCGACCGCGGAAAAGATCACCGACATCTCCGGCCGCGGCGTCGGCATGGATGTGGTGCGCAAGAACGTCGAGGCTCTACGCGGCCGGATCGACATCGAGTCAGCCGCCGGCAAGGGCACCGTCCTCTCGATCCACCTGCCACTGACGCTTGCCGTCATCGACGGCATGGTCGTCCGTGTCGGTGCAGAGCGATACATCATTCCGATCACCAGCATCGAGCGGAGCATTCGGCCGACGGCAGAGCAGCTTTCGACCGTCCAGGGCAAGGGCGAGATGTGCCTGATCCGCGGCCGTCTGATGCCGCTGACGCGACTCCATCGACTCTTCAACGTCGCCCCGCGCACCGAGAACCCGACCGAAGCATTGGTCGTCATCGTTCACGACAATCAGCGGCATTGCTGCTTGCTCGTCGACGAACTGCTCGGCCAGCAACAGGTCGTGATCAAGTCGCTCGGCGACACGATCGGCGCCATCCGCGGCGTCTCCGGCGGCGCGATCCTGGGCGACGGCAGCGTGAGTCTCATCCTCGACGTGCCCGGCGTGATCGATCTCGCCGAGTAACGCGTCACCGCCAGCCAGCAACAAACACTTTCAATCATCTATTTCTAAGGAGTTGGATCTTGAGCACCCAGACAGTGAATTCGGTAGTGAAATTGACGGGCGCCAAAGGCGGGAAGTACCTGACCTTCGCGATCGGTCGTGAAGAGTACGGCCTCGAAATCCTGAAGGTCCGTGAGATCTTCGGCGTCATGGAGATCACCGCCGTGCCGCGTATGCCGCAGCACGTCCGCGGCGTCATCAACCTCCGCGGTCAAGTGATCGCGGTGGTCGACCTCCGCGCGAAGTTCGGCATGCCGAGCACCGCACAGACCGAGCAGACCTGCATCATCGTTGTCGAGATCAACCGCGCGGGCCGAAAGCTCAACACGGGAATCATCGTCGACAAGGTGTCTGAAGTTCTCAACATCGCGACCGACGCGATCGAAGAGCCGCCGACCTTCGGCGACTCGGTCAACACCGACTTCAACCTCGGCATGGGCAAGATCGGCTCGAGCGTGAAGATCCTGCTCGACATCGACAAGGTCCTCTCGAGCGAAGACGCCATCCAGATCGACGCCATCACCAAAGCCGCGGCCTGAGCTGTGGTGCCCGAAACTCCCTTTAACACAAAAACCTTCTTACCCCTCTGACCTCGCCAGGAGCGTATCCGCCATGAGCATGACCATTGGAAAACGTATCACGATCGGCTTTGCCGCCACTGTGTTGATCACCGCGTCGCTGGGCACTTTCACATATTTCAAGCTCACCGGCATCCGCACCAACGTCGAGAAGGTGACGGGAGATTCGCTCCCGGGCATCAGGACTATCCTCCAGATCTCGTCCGAATCTCGCCTGAACGTGGCAAACCTGCTGGACCAGCTGGTCTCGAAGGACCCGGCCAAGATCAAGGAACTCGACGCGCACATGCAGGAGTGCACCACGCGGATCGACAAATTGGCCGCCGAGTTCGAGGCCACGATGCAGACGCCCGAGGATCACAAGCGATTTGACGATTTCACCTCCGCCCGCGCCGCCTTCGCCAAGACGACTGAGCGAATCCTCGAGTTCGATCACGCGAACAAGGACGATGAAGCGTTCGCACTGTTTGACAGCGAAGGCCGCAGCGCTATCCGTGCGTTGGATCGTGCCATCACCACGATCGTCGACGACAACTCCGACGATGCGACCACCAGCAGCGCCGCGCTCGATAGCGGTCTGCACTCGGGAGTGATCGGGATCCTCATCGGCGTCGCCACGGCAGCGTTTGCGTCGGGGCTGACGGGCTTCTATATCGTCCGCGGCATCAACCGCGCCCTCATCGAAATGGCCAAGACGCTCGCCGAAGGCTCCGAGCAGGTGGCCGCGTCTTCGACTCAGGTCGCGTCTGCGGCCAGCCAGGTTGCCGCTTCGAGCCAGTCACTGGCGCAAGGCGCGAGCGAACAGGCCGCAAGCCTCGAAGAGACCAGCAGCGCGCTCGAAGAGATGAGCTCGATGACCCGCAAGAACGCCGAGAGCGCCCAGCAGGCCAGCGGCCTGTCCGCCGAGGCGAAGGCGGCTGCCGACAAGGGCAATGCCGCGATGGGCAAGATGAGCGCGGCGATCAACGACATCCAGAAGAGCGCCACCGAGACAGCCAAGATCGTGAAGGTGATCGACGAGATCGCCTTCCAGACGAACCTGCTCGCCCTGAACGCCGCGGTGGAAGCCGCCCGTGCGGGCGAAGCCGGCAAGGGCTTCGCGGTCGTCGCCGAAGAAGTTCGCAACCTCGCGATGCGTTCGGCCGAAGCGGCCAAGAACACCTCGGCGATGATCGAAGAGTCGGTGCAGAACAGCCGCAACGGCGTGCTGATTGCGACCGAGGTCGGCAAGGTGCTCGAAGAGATCACCGGCGCTTCGGGCAAGGTGAACGCGCTGATCAGCGAGATCGCCGCCGCCAGCCAGGAACAAAGCCAGGGCATCGGCCAGGTGAACACCGCCGTGACGCAGATGGACAAGGTCACGCAGTCCAATGCCGCCGCTGCCGAAGAATCGGCCAGTGCGAGCGAGGAGTGCGCCGGCGCCAGCAAGGAGCTCGCGCTCCAAGCCACGCAGATCAGCGACACGGTCAAGCTGCTCAAGGCAATGGTCGTGGTCGAGAAGGAAGTTCCGGCTCCCATCGCCAAGAAGACGTCGGCCTTCACGGCACGTGTCGCCCCGGCGAAGCCGACGGCGTCGCACCCGGCGAAGAAGCCGTCGCCGAACTCCCTCATCCCGCTCGACGGCCCGACGGCCGATAACGCGGACTTCAGCGACTTCAACCGCGAAGCCGCCTGATCGACTGACTGTCTAGTGGCGTCGGCTGGCCGGAAACGCCGGCCGACGCCTTCATCCTGATCACATCGAGTCACTAACGATATCCACATCGTGGGCCCAAAGACCCACGACGGCGAGTTTCGCTACGTTGCGTCCGCCGCTCTTACAGGCACCTACCACCACTTCTTTAAGAAAGTCTTGACCATGGCATTCACAATCGGAAAACGCATTACCCTCGGATTCGCCGCCACTGTGATCATCACCGCGACCCTTGGCTGGTTTACGTACTCGACTCTCCGCACAATTTCGCACAACGCGAAGGGCGTCACTGATGACGCGCTGCCGGGCCTCCGGCAAATTCTGCTGGCCTCCGCTCTCCAACGCGAAAACGTTGCGAACCTGCTGGAGCGTATCGCCGCAGATAACCCGGCTGCCGTTGCGAAAGTCGACGAATCGCTCAAAGCGGTCAGTGCAAAAGTGAGTGCCGCCCTGGATGGCTACGAAGCGACGGTCAATGCCCCAGAAGATCGCGCCCTTTTTGAGAAGGTGAAGCTCGCCCGCGCCGCCTTCACCGCGGCACGAATTAAAGCCATCGAGCTGGACCAAGCAGGAAAGGACGCGGAATCGCAGGCCGTATATATTTCCGAGTGCAAACCCGCGATCACTCAATTCAACGGGGCGATTGACGATGTTGTCGAATACAACAACAAGAACGCCGAGGAGCGATCGGGCGCACTAAACGCGGCAGTGAGCGGCGGACTCACCGGAGTTCTCATTGGAGTCGGTGGCAGCATTCTTGCCGCAGCCGTCCTGGGCTTCATGATTATCCGCGGCGTAACCAAAGCCCTGAACCGGATGGCGGCGTCGCTGAGCGACGGCTCCAGCCAAGTCGCTTCTGCTGCGAGCCAGGTGTCGAGTTCGAGCCAGTCGCTCGCCCAAGGCGCAAGCGAACAGGCCGCAAGCCTCGAAGAGACCAGCAGCGCGCTCGAAGAGATGAGCTCGATGACCCGCAAGAACGCCGA
>JAOQAA010000137.1 GCA_025963815.1 Capsulimonas sp. | reverse complement strand
CTGGTCACCTGCGCGGGCAGGGCGAGGGTGGCGATCATCAGCATGAACCAAGCAGATTTGCCCCGGAACTCCACTCGCCCAACTCCATACGCGACCAGGGCGCTGGAGAAGACGGCGCCGACCACCGTGAACGCGCACAGCATCAGCGTGTTGCACAGATATAGCTCAAATGGGACCGCGTGCAGGGCGGTCGGGTAGTTGCTCCACTGCGCTGGATGCGGCAGCAGACTTTCCAGTGTCAGTGTGTTGCTCTTGGCGAAGATCTGCGTGCTCGGTTTGAGCGAGGTTGAGATCATCCAGGCGAGCGGCAGCAGCGCGGGGATGCAGAGCAGCAGCAGCACGAAGTGCGCCGCGAACTTCTGGCTCATCGAAAGGCCCGTCAACCGCTTGCGCGCGCGCCGCACGGTCTGCTGAAGAACGCTCGGTTTTATGCTTGCCGCCGGGGCGGATTTTGTCGTCGTATTCAAAGGCGTCTCCTGGCCCGGAGGCTCATTGATCATATCCCAGCCCTGTCCGCCGAGCGCGCTCGCGCGCCGTGTCTGTTTCCAGCTTGGTCAGCGCCTGAACCGGCGTCAGCGAACCACGCTCCGCAAGATCGTCCACCGAGCCGATACGATCCATCAAGTACAGCTGGTATGGAACCGGCGGTGTTGTGATGATATTCGGGCTGGCGGCAAGGTCCACGAAGGTCTGGAACTTCGGATTCTCTCGCAGATACGCCTGGTAGTCTGGCGACTTCGCCATCTGCGGCGAGGACGGCAGCCAGGAAAAGCCCGTCGCGTATTTCGCGGCGGCGCCGGGATTGTCCAGCCCTGACCAGAATTTGATAAACTCCCAGGCGCCTTCGGAATGCTTGGCGCCGGCCGGAATCGTTAGAAAGCTCACGTTCGAAAAGCTTGCCCCCGGCTTGCCGCCCGCCGGCGGCGGCAAGGGCGCCACCCGGTAATCCAGATCTGGCTTAAACATCTTTATTTGCTTGACGCGCCACTGGCCGTCGAGAGTAACTGAGAGCTCGCCGTCGATAAAGGGCCAATCGATGCCGCTCTGGGACTTCAAGCCGGCATTGAATCGGCGCACTTTGTCGAGCCCGAGCTGCTTGTTGGTATCGACGATGTAGTTCAGCGCGCGCAGGTTCTCTGGAGTGTTCAGCAGCACATCGTCTTTGGCCGGATCGTAGAATCCGCCGCCGAACGAGGGGGCATACATCTGCAAGGACGCCGGCAGAAATCCAATGCGCGTAAAGCGCCCGTTTGCATCTTTTCGATCGAGCTTGCGGCTAATCGCCGTCAGCTCTTCCAAAGTCTTGGGGAAGTGGTCCGGGTCAAGGCCCGCCTCCCGAAATTGATCGGCGCGATAGTAGCAGGCGTTCACATCCATATTGATGATCATGCCGTACAGATGCCCCTTGTACCAGCCGTTTTCGTGGACGACGGGATAGGTGTCGTTCAGGAAGAACCGCTTCTCCTCCGGCGTCATGTGAGTGTCCAGCGGCTGAAGCACATCGCCCTGCGACCAGGTGCTGATGGCGTTTGTCCACTGGACCATCACATCCGGAGGCGACCCACCCGCCACCGACATCAAGAATTTGGCTTCGCTCTCCGCGGGCGGCACTTGCAGCGCGATGACCTCATACTTGTCTTGACTCGCGTTAAAATCGGTGACGACTTTCGTCATGGACGGCAGCCACTCGCCGCCCCACATGTGCCAGTAATAGACCGGGATTCGCTTGTGCGCCTGCGGCGTTTCACCGGCGGCGATCAGGCGCTGACGGGTAATCCCCACCGTCGTCACCGCCGCGATCGCCGCCGCGACCGCTAATCCCCGAAGCAGCGGCCGGAACCAGCCTGCATTTTCTTCTTTCATCATTTTCTTTCGTCGCTTAGCGTTTATACGAATCGCATCAGAGCCGGCGGTTGAAACCGCGCCTAGAAGTGCGCCAAAGTCCACCTCCGTGGACTCAATGCTATTTTTCGAACGTCTTGATGATCGACCTACGGCCTTTAACCGGCGCAGGCCGGTTTTGGCGCTCTTCTAGGCGCGGTTTTAACCGCCGGCCCTCTTGGCTTGTTTCCTGATTTGGTCTATGCTGTCGTCAGCCTTCGTAATGCACCCAGCGGCGCTGTGTCCAGAAGAGTAGGCCCGTGATGACCATGATCACCAGGAACAGCACCCAGGCCATTGCGCTGGCGTAACCCATGTCCAGATAGCGCCAGGCGCGCTCAAACAGATAGACGGCGTAGAAGTGCGTGGCGTCCTCCGGGCCGCCGCCCGGCGTCATGATGTACGCTTCGGTGAAGTACTGGAACACGCCGATCACGCCCATGATCAGGTTGAAGAAGATCACCGGCGACAGCATCGGCAGGGTCACGTGGCGCAGGCGCTGCCAGGCGGTCGCGCCGTCGATCGTCGCCGCTTCGTAGAGATGGGTCGGGATGTCCTTGAGACCCGCGAGATAGATCACCATGCTTCCGCCGACCGCCCAGAGCGAAAGGATCACGAGACTGGGCAGCGCCCACTGCGGGCTTTGCAGCCACTCCGGACCGGTGACGCCGACTGCGCGCAGAATTCTGTTGATCAATCCGATCTCCGGATTGAACAGCCACAAGAACACGACGGATGTGGCGACTGTCGGCAGGATCGACGGCAGAAAGAAGATCGTCCGGTAGACGCCCATGCCCTTCAAGTCAAGATTGAGCAGCAGCGCGAGCGTGACGCCTAATATCACTCCCAAGGGCACCGCGATCAGGGCGAAATGAAACGTGACGCCCAGCGACTTCCAGAACAGCGGGTCGCCGGTGAGCAGATTGTGGTAATTCGCTCCGCCGACCCAAACGGGCGTCTGCACGATGTTGTATCGCGTGAACGACAGGTAAAGGCTTGTCAGAAACGGATACGCCGTGAACGCCAGGAAACCCAGAAGCCACGGACTGATGAACGCATAACCGACGAGGCTCTTCTTTGCGGATACCATGAACTTGCCCTTTTCGATCGTCTCATATGACCATCCAATTACTTGGCGGCTCCCAGCGTCTTGAGCTCGCCGGACCAGTACGCGCCTTCCGGCAGCGTATCCCAGGGGTTGGGCAGGGTGTCGGGCGTGACATACATCCAGCCCGCATGCCATTTCTTGCCCAGTTGGATCGCCTTACGCATGGCGGCGGCGTCCGGCGCGCCGTAAATCAGATGCATGAAGCGCCGAGCCGGATATTTCGCCACCCAGGCGGCGTCGGGCGCCCGCTTGAGGTACGCGTTGTAATCGCTCTCGAACGTGAGGATTACATCAGCGACATTCATATAACCCTCGGTGACAGGCGTGCCGGGGTTGATCATCACGATCGCTTTGGGGTGTCCGGCGCGGGCGACGGTGCGGCACTGATCGTAGTATGGCAGGCTGGCGTCGTCGTTCGAGCACTCGTCGAAGAAGATCCCATCGACGTGATACCACTGGTTGAAACGATCGACTTCCGTCTGAACCTCCGCGATGGGACGCTTTCCGTAGCTGGTGTGGACGTACCCCAGCACACGGACGCCCTTGGCCTGCATCGCCTTGACCTGATCGACATAGTCCGCGCGCACGGTGTCGCCGGGGCCGCTGTTCGGGTTGATGATCGTCAGGCCCACATGCGGCGCGGCCGTCGCCATCTTCGTCCAGAGCGATCCCGGGCCGAAGTACGACGGAACCGCCATTCGCTGGCTCTGCGCCCAGGTCGGCGCGGCGGCGAGCGTTAGAAGCAGACCCATCGCCATCCATTGTTTATTCTGCAATTTCGTATCCTTTAATTGCCGCTTGCCACAGGGACCGGCTGGCCCAGGGCGGCGGATTCATAAGCCGTCAATGCGATTTGCACGGCGCGCAGGCCGTCCTCGCCGGTCGCCAGGCGCGGCGCGTCTTGTCCGGCGGTGAGGCGCAGGAAGTCGGCGATCATTTCGGTGTCCGTGCCGCTGCCCCAGTTGGACCAGGAGGCGGTTCCCGCCGTGTCATCGTAGCAGACGAGGTTCTGCGCGAACAGGTCGGCGTCAATCACGCCTTCCGTTCCGACGACTTGAATGGTGACATCGCCCCAGGTGGGATAGTTCTTTGGGCGGGACCAGCTCGTGTCGAGAGTGGCGAATACTCCGCCATCATAGTTGATGGTCAGGAAGCCCGTATCCTCGCACGCGGCGTGCTGGAACTCGCTGCCGGTTTCGGCGTAGACTTCGGTCGCGTTCTGCCCGAGCAGCAGCCAGTTCAGGTCGGCGGCGTGGACGGTATGGTCGAGAACGGCGCCGCCGCCCGAGAGGGCTTTGTCCACGAACCAGCCGCCCGGAGCTTTGCCCCGATTGGCGCCGCGGATCGCGAGGACCTTGCCAACGGCGCCGCCCTGGACCTTCTGGAGCAGGCTCTGGAAGGCGGGCGAGTAACGGCAGGGAAACGCTGTTGCGAGCTTCACATTGCGCGCGGCGCAGTAGTCCACCATGGCCCTGGCGTTCGCGACGGTGGTCGCGAGCGGCTTTTCGCAGAGGATCGCTTTGACGCCCGCCTCGGCCGCCATCTCGACGAGACGGCGATGGTGGACATTTTCACTGGCGACGACGGCGCCGTCCAGGCCCTGAGCGAGCAGTTCGCGCTCGGAGGCATAGAACGTCGTTTTGTAGAGGTCCGCCATGGCCTGACCGCGCGCGGCGTCGGCGTCCCAGACGCCGGCGAGCGTCGCGCCGGAGTTGGCGGCGATGGCGGCGGCGTAGGACTGGGCGTGCATATGGGCGAAGGAGAAGATTGCAATTTTCAATGTCATGACAGCGTCACCGACTTTCCGGTCTCAATGGACTCCAATGCGGCCAGCGCGATCCGGGTTGCCTCGCGGGCGTCCTGAAGCGTGACCGGAGGCGGCAGGTTGTTTTGCAGCGCGTGGACAAATGCGGCGAGCTCCTGGTAATACGGATCCTCGGTCGGCGCCATCGGGCTTTCCGGCACCGCGACGCCGCCCGCGCCGCCCTTGGTTTTGAGCATCGCCGAAAGCGGCGCGCTTCGGTCCGAGTCATGCTCGATGAGGCCCGCGTCGCCCGCGATCTCCAATGTCGTCCGGAAACCGCCGGGGTGCGCCCACGAGCCCGTCACATGGCCGACGGCGCCGGAGGCGAAGCGCAGGGTCACCAGAGCGTAATCCAGATCTCCGAAGTACTCTTCTTGACCGTAGAGGCCCTTGGCGAAGACCCGCGTGACCGGGCCGAAGGTCCAGCGCAGCCAGTCAAAATCGTGCAGGATCATGTCCAGCACCAGCCCGCCGCTCTGCGCCGGATCGGCGTACCAGTTGGGGCGGCCGCCCAGGTCTGGGAAGCCAGCCATGCGCGCCGTGCGGATCGTGATTGGCTTGCCGACCTTGCCGGCGTCCACCGCGCGCTTGGCGGCGGCGAACTCGGGGAAGTAGCGCAGCACATGGCCGGACATGGCGGGCACGCCGGCGGCCTCAACGGCGGCGAGCATTGCGTCGCAGTCTTCGATGCTGCGTGAGAGCGGTTTCTCGACGAAGATCGCCTTACCGGCCGCCGCCGCCTTCTCCACGTACTCGCGGTGAAACGGCGTCGGGGTGCAGATATCGACGATGTCGGGCTTGGACTGGGAAATCAGCGTGTCCCAGTCGGCGAACGCCGGCCCGGCGGCGCGGGCCGCGTCAGCCCGAGGGTCCAGGACGCCGACGATTTCGGCGCCCGGCATGGCGTTCCAGTGGCGGGCGTGGACGCCGCCCATCGTTCCGGCCCCGATCAGGGCCACACGATATGTCATGAGTTCGATCCTTTCCTGCGTAACTGGGTTAGCCCGAGAGACAGCACTCGCGTTTCCTGTCCCCGAAGCGGCAATTGGACGGAGATTGTACTCCCCGAAATCTTCGCCGGGATCGTAAGTCCGGTTAAGACGTCCCGCACGACAAGCGTTTTCCCCGATCGCGCGCCGGAGCCGAATTTGGCGGCGTCGATGCGAATAACGGCATTTGTGGACGTGTCTTTCGAATTCAGCACCGTTAAGTAATTCTTACCATATCTTTCCAGCCATACATCCGATTGCGCGGCCTTCGCCCAGGTAATCGGCTCCCAGCCAGCTGCGGAGAGGCGCTGGAGGACCGGGATATACTTTTTGAAGAGAGGGCGATCACGGTTGTAAAGGGCCGGATTTTCCCAATAGGGATGGTCGGCGGCGTTGACGCTGAACATGCTCGGATACACGCCATAGAAGAGACATCGCTCAAAATAGCGGGCGATGTTCTCATAGCTGACTTTGGTGAAATCGGTGTTCAGCAGCAGCAAGTAAGGCTTGTGGTAGGAGGCCGTGCGGCGCAGGTTCATGATCGCGTCTGGCTCCGGCGCCCATTCGCCGGCGTCGCTAAACATGTTTGTTTCGGTTCCCATCACGTCGAGCAGCGGCGCGAAGGCGGAAAATCGCCACGGCACCGAGTTCGCCATCAAGAGCTTGCCATGGCGGTGCAGGTCTTTGGACAACGCTTCCGTCGATTCATACACCGAGACCCAGGTCGGCAGGGTGGGGCGTCCGCCGCCCTGCGGGAAGCACAGCGCCTGGGTGGAGGCGCGCAGACTTTCGGGCCGGTAGTCCAGAACGTCCGCCCAGGCCTCCAGGGAATCCAGATACTGCCCGTCTGGCTGATTGGCCGCTCCGGGGATCGGCGAGCCGGCGTGGTTCAGGCGCGCCTTGGTCCACAGGCCCGACGATGTTCCCACGCGGGGGCTGGGGTTGAGCACCCACACGGCGCCGTCGCACCAGGGCATATCTCGGAAGGCGACATTGAACTGGCCGCGCAAATCCTGGCTGCCGGAGGAGAGCACCGCCTGCGCCTGATGGGCGGCGATCTTATCGGTGCTCGTGGCGATCTGCTTCACCAGCTTCATCGCTTCGGGGTAAGTGCGCGGCGCGCCCTTCGCCATCGGCATCCAGTAGGTCATCGGCTCGACATACTTAAAGCTAAGAATTTTGTTACGGCGGTCGGAGGCGATGCTGTTGTCGCCCTCGTGATAGGCGAAGTGAAAATCGGCTACGCCGGAAACCTTGGATGGATCGGTGAACGGCATCCAGATGCCTTCGGCCGTCGCGCGCCGCTGATAGGCGTCCGGGAAGAGCGCGTAGAACCGGGCGGCGGCGTCACGGAATCCCCAGTCGGGATCGACATCATAGCGAGCCACGGCGACGGGAGCTTGATCGTGTTTCGCCGTGTCGCCCTTCGCCGTCAGCGCCAGATCGCAGGCGAGGAACATCAAGTGCGTGTCCGGGCGAAACGCGATCCGGGCGATGCGCGCTCCAAGAGAAGGCGGCGTTCCCAGAGCGCGGCCCGCGCCGGTCCCAGTGACGCAGCCGAAGGGGTACTGCGAAAGCTGCCCCGTCGCGCCGGCGCCGGCCTGGGTCAAGCCGGCATACTCGCGGGATTCCGTCGCGGGGACGCCGTCCCGAATGTGGTTCCACCAGACGGGCTTTGCGGCGTCGAAGCGCTCGACATAGTACACCGTCACATTACGATCGCGCGGCGTGAGATTGCGCAGCGTGCCTTGGACGATTTTGCCGCCGCCGACCGTCTTCAATCCGTCCAGGCGCATTCCTAATGTCGTTTTGCCGACCGTAAGAGGCCGAAGCGAACTGCCGGCGGCCACGTCCCGTACGAACCAGCCGCTTTTGGCGCCCCGTGGCAGCGTCGGCGGAGCGAGATCCTGCCCGTCGAACAGATTGTTCGAGGTCACCTCATGG
>JAOQAA010000136.1 GCA_025963815.1 Capsulimonas sp. | reverse complement strand
TGTCTTGTTGAAGGACAGCCTTATCTTGTTGAAGGACGACGTTATCCATTCTCATTAAGAGGGTGAGGAGGAGTTTAGATTGCCCACGTACAATTCGCGTCTGGCTTAAGCAATTCTGGACAGAATGAGGAGACGCGACAATGAGCAAAGTTTATATCATTACCGGGACAAGCAGCGGCTTCGGTCGAGCGCTCGCCGAAGCCGTTTTAGATCGCGGCGATTGTGTCGTCGTGACCGCGCGCAAGCCCGAAGCCGTCAATGATCTTATAGAGAAATATCCCGAAACGGCGCTCGCCGTCCAACTAGACGTCACGAACGCCGGCGACCATCAGGCCGTCGTGGACGCCACGCTGGCGAAGTTCGGCCGCATCGACGTGCTGGTCAACAACGCGGGACGTGGCAGTCTGGGCGCCGCCGAGGAGTTCACTTTAGAACAGCTGCGCGACCAGATGGAAGTCAACTTCTTCGGCGCCGTCGAAATGACCCGCGCCACGCTGCCCGCCATGCGTCAGCAAAAGAGCGGCCGTATCCTCAATCTGACGAGCATTGGCGGTCGGATCGGCTATCAGGCATTCGCGGTCTACTGCGCGTCCAAGTTCGCCCTCGAAGGCTACTCCGAATGCCTGCGCGAAGAAGTAAAGCCGCTGGGAATCCACGTCACCATCGTCGAACCCGGCGCCTTCCGAACCGACTTCGCCGGCGACTCCAACATGCGCCCCAACACTGAAATCGAAGACTATAAGCCCATCATCGAGCCCATGCGTCAATACCTCTACGGCAACGCCGGCCAGCAGCCCGGTGACCCGCGCAAAGCCGCCCTCGCCATGATCCAGGCTGTGGAAAGCGACAACCCGCCCCTGCGTCTCGTCCTCGGCGCTGACGCCTACGGTCTGCTGGAGCAGAAGCGCGCCGCAGAGCAGAAAGAACTGGCGGCATGGCGGGAGATTGGAGAAGATACGGCGTTTGATGGGGTGGAAGTACGACCGATTGGAGGCTAAATGAGCAAATTAGTATAATTATGCTTATATTAATTTCTGTTATACCGCTTTGGGTTAATCAGAGAGCAGGCGATATCGCCTGCTCTCATTTTTCTTACTTCCACACCGGGCGCGTGATGGCGCCTTCGGAGGAGCTGGATACCGTGGCGGCATACTTCGCCAGGACGCCGGTTTCGTAGCGGGGGGAGGGGGCGCTCCAGAGTTTGTGGCGGCGCTGCATCTCTTCGTCGCTGATGTCCACGCTCAGGGTGTGGGCTTCGATGTCGAGGGTGATGATGTCGCCTTCTTCGATCAGCGCGATGGGGCCGCCGTGGGCGGCTTCGGGGGCGATGTGGCCGACGCAGAGGCCGCGGGTGGCGCCGGAGAAGCGGCCGTCGGTGATCAGGGTGACATCAGCGCCGAGGCCCTGGCCCATGATGGCGGCAGTGACGCCGAGCATTTCGCGCATGCCGGGTCCGCCTTTGGGGCCCTCGTAGCGGATCACGACGACGTCGCCGGGCTGGATGCGCCGGTGCGTCACGGCGTCCATGGCGTCTTCTTCACGGTTGAAGATGCGGGCGGGGCCAGTGTGCAGCATTCGCTCGTAGCCGGCGACTTTGATCACGGCGCCTTCGGGCGCGAGGTTGCCGTGCAGGATGATCAGACCGCCGTTTTTCTTGAAGGGCTTGTCCGTCGTGCTGACCACTTGCTGGCCTGGCGTTTCGACGGCGAGATTGGCTTCCTCAGCGATGGTCTTGCCGGAGGGGGTGAGGGCGTCGCCATGGAATAAACCGCCTTCTAGGAGGTTCTTTGCGACCAGTCGTGTGCCGCCGGCGTTGTGCAGATCGACGGCGACGTACTTGCCGCCGGGAACGAGATTGGTGATGATCGGCGTGTCGATGCTGATGTTGTTTAGATCGCCGATGGAAAGTGGGACATTCGCTTCACGCGCGATCGCCAGCAGGTGCAGGACGGCGTTGGTCGATCCTCCTGTTGCGACTGCGCCCCGGAAGGCGTTCTCGAAGGCGTTACGGTTCAAAATGTCGCTCGGCTTAACGCCTGAGTTCAGGAGTTCGACGATCGCGTGACCGGCGAGGCGTCCGACGTCGTCGCGCTTGGGATCGACGGCGGGAACACCGGAACTGCCCATCAGGGACAGTCCCAGAAACTCCATCACGATCGCCATGGTGTTGGCGGTGAACTGGCCGCCGCACGCGCCCGCGCCGGGGCAGGCGTGGTTCTCTAGATCGAGCAAGTCTTCGTCGCTCATCTTGCCGGCGGCGTTCGCGCCGACCGCCTCAAAGACATCCTGCACCGTCACATCGCGGCCCTGGAACCGGCCGGGAGCGATGGAGCCGCCGTAGAGGATGATACCGGGAACGTCCAGGCGCGCGAGCGCCATCGCGGCGCCGGGGGCGGTCTTGTCGCAGCCGACCAGGCAGATCACGGCGTCGAACATATGCCCGCGCCCCACCAGCTCGATGGAGTCGGCGATGACTTCCCGGCTGACGAGGGAGGTCTTCATGCCTTCGGTTCCCATGGTGACGCCGTCGCTGATCGCCACCGTGCAGAACTCCTGCGGCGTCGCGCCCGCCTCCCGAATCCCTTGCTTGACCTTCTCAGCGAGATGCCGCAAGTTTAAGTTGCACGGCATCGTCTCGATCCAGGTATTTGCGACACCGATAATCGGCTTGCGCAGGTCTTCATCCGAAAATCCGGTTCCCTTGAGCATGGCGCGCGCCGGTGCGCGGTC
Organism: Capsulimonas sp.; assembly: GCA_025963815.1. GTDB lineage: Bacteria > Armatimonadota > Armatimonadia > Armatimonadales > Capsulimonadaceae > Capsulimonas. The sequence goes on along the minus strand of JAOQAA010000136.1, from coordinate 130 downwards.
GCGGCCGTCGGTGATGGTCCGACTGCGGTGTTTGGGGTCGAACGTCATGGGGTTACTCCTGCAAAATGGAAACAGCCTGCGGCGTCGTGCGGCAGGCTGTGGATACTATTCGAAATTATGGGGAGGCGAG
>JAOQAA010000126.1 GCA_025963815.1 Capsulimonas sp. | reverse complement strand
GGTCGAGCGGGGCGTCGAGCTTTATCTGCTCAGTCGCGGGCGCAGTTCGCGTCCCGTTCCCGAGGGCGCCCGTGTCCTTCACGGCGACATCCGCGATCCAGAGTCGGTGCGGTCTGCAATTGAGGGCCTCAATTTCGACTCCATCGTCGACTGGGTCGCCTTCACCCCCGAACACGTCCAGACCGACATCGATCTGTTTACGGGACGGACCAGTCAATATGTCTTCATCAGCTCGGCGAGCGCCTATCAGAAGCCGGTCGCGAGCCTGCCGATCACCGAGTCCACTGTGCTATCGAACCCTTACTGGGAATACTCCCGCAACAAAATTGCCTGCGAGGAGCTGCTGATCCGTGCGTACCGGGAGCAGGGCTTCCCCGCGACTATTGTCCGTCCCTCCCACACCTACGATCAGCGCCTGCTGCCATTCATGGGCGGCTGGACCGAGATCAGCCGCATGCGGCAGGGAAAGAAGATCATGGTTCATGGTGATGGGACATCGCTCTGGGTGATGACGCATCATCGCGATTTTGCAAAGGGCTTCTTGGGCCTGCTCGGAAATCCAAGAACGATTGGTGACGCCATTCAGATCACCAGCGACGAGGCGCTCACCTGGAACCAGATCTACGAGATCTTCGCCCACGCCGCCGGAGCCACGGCAAAGATGGTGTACGTTCCGTCGGCAACGATCGGCAAGCACTTCCCAGAATGGAATGACGGCTTGATCGGGGACCGGACCAACAGCGTAATCTTTGACAATACCAAGGTCAAGCGCCTCGTCCCTGACTTCGCCGCGACGATCCCGCTGTCGTGGGGCGCGCAGGAAGTGATCGACTGGTATGACGCCGATCCGTCGCGCCAGGTGGTGGATGTGGAGCTGGACGCACGGATCGACAAGCTGATCGCGGCGCAGGAGGCGGTGTAGGCCTGAGTGACCCACCCCCCGCTTCGCGCGACCCTCCCTTGAAGCAGGGAAGGGTTGGAAAGAGATTCTCGGACGAAAGCCGACTGCGTTATTCTCTGGACTCCCTTCCCTGCTTCAAGGGAGGGGGCGCGCGAAGCGCCGGGGTGGGTCACTCATCCTCGTTGTTCGCCTCTGCCGCCTTCTGTGTCAGCACGGTCGCGGGTGAGGGCGACGCTGGCGAATGACTTTCGCTTCCCTTCGCGCGTCCCGTTCCAATGCCGCCTGGCTCGGGCAGGACGGCGCCGGCGATCCGCAGGGCAACCGAGATGAGGTTGGGCGACAGACCATATAGCTTCGCGCCAAGCTGTGCGGGGAGGGAGAGCACCGCTTCGGCTTTGCCGTGGCGCAGGGCGTCGATGATCTGCTTGGCGGCGGTCTCGGCGCTAATGGTCAAGCCCGGGAGCGAATCGCTGATGCTGAACCAGGAGTACTCTTTTTCATTCTGGCCCTTGAAGATCGCGTTGTCGGGGCTGCCCGTGCGCATCAGGCCGGGACAGACGGTGGTTACGACCACGCCGTCCTCCATCAGTTCGGCGCGCAGGGCTTCGGAAAGGCCGACTAGGGCGAACTTGCTCGCCGAGTACGGCGCCAGATGAGGCACGGGAATCTTGCCGCCGACCGAGGAGATGTTGACGATACGTCCGTCGCCGCGCTCTTTCATCTGCGGCAGCACCGCCTGCATCGCGTAGAGCGGCCCCCAGAAGTGCGTGTTGATCGCCTCCCGGTAATCGTCCATCGTCAGGTCTTCTTCGGGGGAGACTTCGATCACACCGGCGTTGTTGATCAGGACATCAATCTGACCGAAGCGCTTCGTGACGATCTCGATTAGATCGTTCACTTCGTCTTCTTTGGTGACATCGCAGGGAACCGTGAAGAGATCGACGCCCTCTGCGGACAGCTTCTGTTCCGCCGCTTTCAGTTCGTTCCCATCCCGCGCGCACGCCGCCACCTGGGCGCCGCGTGCGGCAAGCTCCCGGCACAGCACATAGCCCAATCCGCGTGAACCGCCGGTCACCAGCACGACCTTTCCCGTCAGATCGTAAGCCCGCGCCGAGCGCACCGCCTGGCGCACTCCCAATGCGATCGCCACGCCGCCGGCCGCCGTGAGGATCGAGCGTGTCCGTTTGTCCATTGTTTGCGCTGCTCCTTCATCAGAAATCTTCCGTAAGAATTTTTCAAGTCTTGCTGATTAGAATTGTGCCCCATGCGCGCCTTCGTCAATCACACCCAATACATCGTACGGTCTGCGCTGGCGCGATCCTGCGCATGCGCGGGAATCAGCAATTGCAGTTATCAAACAATGCCAACGTTAAAAATCCCGCGCAGCGTATGAATGCGCCGCGCGGGATGTATACTATATCGCAATAACGACAACTAAGGCGTCAGGCTTAATAGGCGGCGCTGCGGCGTTTCCAGACAAGACCCGCGACGGCGAGCAGCCCGAAGCTGATTGACGTCCATGCGCCGGGTTCAGGAACCGCCGCAGGGACATCGTGGAGAGTCAGCGAGACCAGCGCGGGCGCGTCCCCGGCGGCTCCGGTAATATAGACATGACCGCTAACGCCGTGAACGAGTACATGTCCGAGGGGGCCAAAATCATAATCTCCGCCACCGACCAGATCGTAGAACTCATCCGTCGGGTAGCCGTTGCTATCACTGTTAACGATGGTGACGTTGGGATAGAATAGGATATTCGTCCCATTGAGAGAAATTCCGGCGCTGCCAACGGATCCTCCATTGGAGAAAAAGTTGAAGTCGCCGGCGAAGATGTAAGGGGCGTCCTGACCGGCGATA
>JAOQAA010000113.1 GCA_025963815.1 Capsulimonas sp. | reverse complement strand
ATGTTCGCCGCTCTATACCGGCGACGATCTTTACCTTCTGGACAGCTACGGACTTTCGCTGCTCACGAACCCCTTCGTCATCGCCTTGGATCAGGCCGGACGCGTCGCCAAGCAGATCCAAAGTGGTAACTCCCAGGTCTGGTCCACGGATAACGGAGACGGTACCCGCACCGTTGGTCTCTATAACCTGGCCGGAAGCACGGCTAATGTGGGCGTCACTTGGAGCGCCATCGGCCTTAGCGGCAATCTGCAGGTCCACGATGTCTGGGCGAACACGGATACCATGGCAAACGGCAGCTACAGCGCCTCTCTCGCCGCGCACGCCTGCCGGCTGATCAAGGTCTCCGCGCCGCACATCATCAGTCTCGACTTTGTCGGCGGCGGAACGGCGATGGGCGGGGCTGAAACTGCGGGCGCCGTGGGGGTGGTCAACTGGAACAGCGTTCTGGGACAGACGGGTAGCGGAGCCGGTCTGATCGACAGCGCCGGCGCATCGACCGGCGCGTCGGCGTCCTGGAATGCGAGCAGCATTTACTCCACCGGGATTACGGACACGGCGGGCGGCAAACGCATGATGAAGGGATACCTCGATACCTACAGCGGCTCCACCACCACCGTCACGGTCTCGGGACTTCCTGGGTACTACACAAGCCATGGCTACGATGTCTACGTCTATAGCGACGGCTCCAATGGGGGCGCTTCTCGTGTTTATAAATACACCATCGGCGCATCCAGTGTCCAGGTGACCGACGCCGTCAACACCGACTTCAATGGGACATACACGCAGGCAAACGGCTCGGCGGGCAATTATGCCCGGTTTGGAACTCTGAACGGCTCCAGCTTCACACTGTCCGCGACGCCGGTCTCCTCCACCGACGCCTATCTGCGCGCCCCGATCAATGGCGTCCAGATCGTCGGTCATTAACGACAAGCATCTTCTCAAGTATTCTCTGTCCGCAATAAGAATGTGGACAGAGAATGCGCAATTAGTATTTCATAAATTTTACGATCTTAATCAAAAATAATTTGCAATATTTCCATCAAAATTATTGACAGATTGTTGCAATCAGACTATAATGCAACCGATTACAGAAAGCGTTTACATCAATATATTGCTGATTGCGCTTGGACCGTTGTGTGAGTTGCAGCGAAAAGCGTCTGTTCCGCTTGCTCGCAGCCTTCGGGCTGATTAATAGCTGGAAGTGTTCTAATCTCGATCACCTTAGGAGGAACAGTCTTGTCATCATCTCATGCGCGCTCACATCTGCGCCGCCTTTGGCGGGCAGCGTCTTGTGTCCCGGTTCTGTACTCGGGACGTTCCCTTGCCTATATCGGCGCCCTCGCGGTCACGCTAGGCGCCGCGCATGGCGCATTCGCCCAAATCCCCGCCGCTCCCAGCGGCCTCAGCGCTTCCGGCGGGCTCGGCCAGGTCAGTCTTGCCTGGACGGCGGTTTCTGGCGCGTCCAGCTATACCGTCAAGCGCTCCCCGGCGACGGGAGGACCGTACGCAAACGTTATCACCGGACTGACCGCTCCGAATTTTGTCAATACGGGCCTTGACGATGGAACGCCGTACTATTATGTCGTCAGCGCATCGAACGCCTCCGGGGAAAGCCCGGACTCCACGCAGGCTTCCGCCTTCACCAATACGGTCTCTGCGCCGCGCAATTTGACGGCTGCGCCTGGAGACACGCAGGCGCTTCTCACGTGGACTGCAGTTGCGGGCCAGGGCTATAACATTTATCGCAGCACAACTTCCGGGAGCGGATATACGAAAATCAACAAGAATCCTCTGGTCTTTCCCTTCCCTTACGTTCCAATCGCCACCAACGCCTATATCGACACGGTCCTGACGAACGGAACGACATACTACTATGTCGTCACCTATATCAACGCTGCCGGGACGGAAAGCGTCATGTCGTCCCAGGCCAGCGCTGTCCCCTTAATCCAAGACACATTCTGGACAATGACGCGTCCGCCGAACCATGTGGCGAACGCGCCGGTCGTGACGACCAATGGGACCGCGCAAACCTCGGCGCTGAGCGGCAGTTCAGGAGCGACGGTGATGGCGGGGGCCTATATTACTGGCGCGACCACCACGGCCCTCTCGCAGTCGGCGAGCGCCACCGGCGGCGGGGGCGCCAACGGAACGTGGACATTCCATTGGACAGGCTCCACCTGGCCCACATTGTATGTCGTTAACCGTAACCAACACAAACACTATTCCGCGACAGTCAGCAATGGGACCGGCCTCGGGAAGGTGGGGACGACGGGCGGAGTGATTCTGGCGACCGCGCAGTACCCGATTGTCGCCACCCTATTGACGCCGACGGTGACGCCGACGACGACCTACGACACTTCGGACCTGACGCGCTTTATCCAGACGACGACCAGCGAGATCCACCTGCGCGGTTCGCAGACATCGACTGGAACGGCGGCCGGCGCCCCCATCTCCTGGACCGACTCTGTGAACAGTGTTACGAAAACGCAGATCGCGTACACGTCGCAGTATTTCCAGAGCCATTTCGCCACGCCGCAGTCGATTGTGCTGATATTTGCCGTTCCCGCCACAACCGTCACGGTCGCCGCGACGCTGAACAATTCGACGAGCGCTGGGTTCTCATCCGCGCAGGCGTACGCCGGCGATGCTTTTTACGGGAAATGACCCAATTGCTTTGCGGCAATACAGCGGCGCAAGGCCGTGAGTTCCGCAAGGCGAGCATTCAGAAAGAATGGATATGAAACCTTATCAATTTCTCTGCTGGCGTCATCGCGCGCCCTGGCGCGGAGCGGCGGCGCTTCTTGCGGTCGGCGCCGCAGCGTTTTCCCCCGCTTACGCCGCCGGACATTGGCAATTGACCTGTACGGCGTCAGCCATGAACCTGGGTTCGACCTCTCAAGGAGCGATCTATCCGTCATCCGCCGATCTGGCGGTTTCGAGCACCACTGGACCGGTTATCAATGGAACGATTTCGGGTTCGGCCGATGCTTTCGCCGGCATCATGGGCAGTCTCGGCGCCGCACCCATGGGCGGCGGTTTGGCCATACAGTCGAACGCTCCGGTTACGCTAACGCCGTTCGGACGCTGGGTGGACGACAACGGAAACCCGCTACCGATGTCCACGGTCACACAAGGGTTCAGCTATTCGGGAACCCTGACGGTGGCCACCGCAGACGCCTCCGCCTCCGCGTATACGGTGGCCGCCGGCTCCGGACAGATCACATCGACCGGAACCGTCAACATCAAGGCCTATACTTCGATGAACTCGGCCGGCATTTCCGTGCCGCAAACTTCCAGTAATCCCTGGTCCAGCCTGCCCACGAACGCCGTGCTGCAGCCTTATCTCTATTCCACTAGCCCCGGAGCGCAGGCGATGGGCGGCATTATCTCCGTCTTCTCCGTCAGCGGCGTCGTGAACGCCAGTGCGACGCAGGGGCGAGCCCGAGGCGGGAGCTGGACATATCAGAGTGGAGCTCTCACCTACTCCGACAACAATGAGTGCTCTCTGGGGCAGTACAAGGAGAGCGGTGTCTTCCCGGCAAGTTATTACATCCAAAATAACGGCGGCATTACGGGAGACGGCATCGGCTATGCTGTTACGATGTCGGCAAATGTCAACAACGGTCTCGCCATCGGCAGCGGTGAAGGCTTTATCTTGGGAACTGCGAGCAGCCCATAGATTTTTCAGGGTAAGGATCTTCGCGTAAATTCCCAATAAACTCCATCGCTTCAGCGCGTTCGGACGCTGAAGCGATTCCTTTCGCCGCAGGCGGCCCGCGCTCGCCTGCGGCGCCTCTTTTCACAGCATGAATATATTCACACAAGCGCGGTTTCTCCGTGTCTCTCTCATCCTGATTTTCTTTCTTTCTGGCTCCGCAATCACGCGCGCGGCCCCCCATTCGGAAAAGCTTTGGGAGGTTCCCGCCGCGGGATTGATCGGTCATCCCGTTTTCTGCGGGGATACCGTGCTGTATCGTGCCGGCGCATCCATCGTCGGTCTGGAGGTGCGGACGGGACGCGAGCTTTGGAGACGGGATTTTTCCCTAACGCCTTCGGGAAACAGCGCTGCTACCTCCAATCCCACGCCTCCAGAGCGCTATGTCATCTCCGTCACTCCCGTTTCAAAGTTTCTTGCCCTTATCGCCGCCTCGTCGGGAGCGTCGGGCGGAAAATTGTATTGCGTGAACAGCGCCACCGGCGCCGTTCGGTGGGCATATGACGCCTCCGCAGGCCAGAACTCATCGCTGAGAGAGCCCAATCAGCTTCTCAGCGTCCCCGTGGTCTGGCGGAATCGAGCGCTTTTGCGCACGCAAGACAATTTGCTGGCTGTCGATCTCGCAACAGGCGATTTGTTTTGGAGCAAAGCGCTGGAAACGACATTCCGCATTCCGCGCGTCCCCACCAGTCGCCCCGCGATTGACGGCAACTCGATCTATTTGAATTCGGACTTTGGACTGGCGTACGCCTTCGACCCTTTGAATGGAGCGATGAAATGGCGCACGCCAACCGCAGGGATGAAAGCGGTGTCCGGCCCCGCCGTTCTCTCGATGAACTTCATATTTACCTTTTGCTCGCCCTTGGCGTATCAGGACCGCCTCATCATTTCCGATGGCGCCGGGTATGTCTACGCGCTCGGCAAGACGGATGGGGCCGTGTTGTGGCGCATAAAACTGGGCAACGTTTACCAGATCTCGGCAAGAGACGGGGCGATTTATCTGGCGACAACGACAGGCTTCTATCAAGTAAACGCTCGGAGCGGAAAGACGCTGCGCCGATATCCAGCGCCGAACGGTTTCCTCAGCTGCGCGATCGTGGGGAACAGCGCCGTCCTCGTCAGCATGCCGCGCGATAAGGAGCAATGGCAAGCCTTCGATCTCGTTCATTGGAAGACGAAGGAGATAAATTCCGGTTTCCCTGGTTTCTCCGCGACTGTTGCGAACGGCATGGTCTGCCTTGACGGCTATGTGCTCCAAGGCTCGACTTACACGGCAAAAATATGCGCCTACCAATTGGGCTCACAAATAGCTCCGTGAAAAAGGCTTCACGGCGGCAGCCTCCGCCTGCATTTTTTTGCGCTCGCCAAATTAAAATTGAGATCGCAAAAATATCGCTTGACACCACGAACATTATCAATTATAATCAATATGCAACCGGTTACATTGAACGGCTAGCAAAAATACCATCATGAAACCGGTTACTTTTCATTGACCGACATTGTGGTCTACTTATCGGTGCGGATCGAAGATCCGCTGCTATTATCCTGCTGACGATCAGGAAAGGGAAATCATGAAAAAAGGCTTTACACTTATTGAGTTGCTCGTAGTCATCGCAATCATTGCGATTCTCGCTGCGATCCTGTTCCCCGTTTTCGCCAAGGCGCGCGAAAAGGCCCGCCAGATTTCCTGTGCCTCTAATATGAAGCAACTGGCGCTGGGCTTGCTCCAATACAATCAGGACAACGACGAATCCATGCCCACGACGAATATCATTTGGGGTG
>JAOQAA010000093.1 GCA_025963815.1 Capsulimonas sp. | reverse complement strand
TTTTGTACTGAGGATCCTTCAAAATATGGACGCCTGCGATATTTTGCTGAATGCCCCCCAGATTCAAGTCGACGCCGGCAACGCCAAAAAACTGATGGTGTTTGTCGTAGATGGGAAGCGTCGCGCTGACCAGTGACTCATTGATGCCGCCATCATCGAAATAAGGCTCCGTGACATAAGGCGCGCCGGTTGTCTTCGGCCCTTGATACCAGTCTTGATCGGGCGCATGGAAATCGTATGTGGCGACAGGTCCGGGATTGGGCCAACTCGCGCGCGTGACGATCGTAATGGACCTGGGATCCGTATATTTCAGAGCGTCAAAAGCGATATAGGCGTCATTCGCCTGCATCACAGGCGTATTTTCCAGAATTTTCGCAAAAAACGGGATCAGCCCCTTGGTCGGCTTTGTTCCTGAAGCCTCCTGTTGGGAAGCAATGACGCGCGCCATATTACTGGCCTGTCCGACCATGGCGTCCACGCCTTGCGCGGCGGCCTCCGCTTGCGCGATGGCCTGTAAGTCCGTCTGCCGCTCCAGCGCATCGCGGCTGGTGGCGTAGCTCACCCAGGATGTCGTCGCTAGGACCACACAGGTCGCAAGTGCGATCCAAAGGCATAACTTCTGGGCGATCGTCTTAGGAGCAAGGTTCTTCATATGGGTTTGACGTCCAATCGGTTCTCAAAATTCTCTATTTCAAGTCTAATTGTCGTCAGATCCCAGCAATAACCTCAGGGGCGCCGTGAAACAAAATGCTCCCGGATTCCCCGCAAGGTATCATAAGGCCATTCACCACCGCAATGAGAATGAAGGACCACGCCCCATGCTATTCCGGCGCAATTCCAACCCCGAAGCCTCAGATATGTCCACACAGCGGATCGAGGCGTTCAGCGACGGCGTTTTCGCCATTGCGATCACGCTGCTCATCCTTGAGCTGCGCGTGCCGGAGGGGAGCGAAGGTCATCACCTGAGTCTGGCCGTCTCCCTGCGCCATCTCTGGCCGTCCTACTTCGCCTATATCCTCAGCTTCCTCATCGTAGGCATTTACTGGGCGAACCACCACTTCGTCTTCAAGCTTTACAAGGGAACAAACCATATCTTCAACCTGCTGAACGTCTTCTTTCTGATGTGCATCTCGTTCCTGCCGTTCCCCACCTCGGTGCTCGCTCAGCACATGCGGGATATGGCCGACGAAAAGACTGCGGTGGCGTTTTACACCTTCGGATTATTGCTTCCCGCACTCGCCTGGCTGATGATGTGGCTGTACGCAAGCAAGGGGCATCGCCTGATCGACAAGCGCCTGGCCCCGTCCTTCGTGCGCTACATGACGGGACAGTACTTACTGTCCACAGGGCTGTACTTGACGGCGCTGTGCGCTGCGCTGATCAAACCCATCTACGGTTTGGCGGTGGCGGTCGGCCTGACGCTTCTTTATTTGATGCCGCCGAAGCACCCAGTGTATGTGGAGAAAAATGCCGAGGAGAATGATGACTAGCGCGGCCGCAGCCCCGCCGGGGTCACGACGCGGTCGAGCAGGTCGAAGGCGCCCTGGACGACGAGGGCGAGGAGGGCGGCGGGGATGGCGCCGGTGAGGAGAATGGCGTTGTCGTTGACGGCGAGGCCGGAGACGATGCGTTCACCGTAGCCGCCCGCGCCGATCAGCGCGGCGATGGTGGCCGTGCCGACGTTAATGACGGCGGAGGTCTTGATCCCCGCAAGGATGGCGCGCGAGGCCAGCGGCAGTTCGATCAGGCGCAGGCGCGCGGCGGCGGGCAGGCCGAGCGCAATGGCCGATTCGCGCAGCGCGGGGGCGATGTCGGTGAGGCCGGTATAGGTGTTGCGAACAATCGGCAGCAGCGAATAGAGGAACAGCGCCGCTATGGCGGGCTTGGTTCCGATAGCGTGGAAGAGTGTGAGAAGGAAGATCAAGAGCGCCAGTGACGGGATCGTCTGGATCAAGCCGACCACCGTGAGGATCGGCCCGGCGGCGACGGGCGCGCGCGCCGCCCACACGCCCAAGGGCACACCCACAATCACCGCCAGAAGCAGCGAGCCGAAGACCAGCCATAGGTGCTCGCCCGTGAGCTTCCAAAAGTCCCCGCCGAAAAGTCGCTGCCCAAAACTTTGCTGTTTTTCAGGAGCCGCGACGGCGCCGCCCTGTAGGTCGTGCGCGATGAAGCCCTTCGCGACCTGGGCGAACGTCTGGCTGCGCAGCTCCACATCCGCGTTCATCTGCACCATGCGCGCCGCCGTGATCTTGCCTTTTAACCCTTCCAGCGCCGCCCAGGTCTTGGGCAGGTGCGTGGGAAGATCGGCGCGATAAAGCAAAACGGCGTCGTATGCAGGAAAGAACTTTTTGTCGTCTTCTAAAACGCGCAGATGATATTTCTCGATCTTGGCGTCCGTGGAGTAGATATCCATGACATCGATCTGCCCCTGCGCGATCGCTTCATACGCCAGGCCGTGATCGATCCCCTCGGGCGCGGCGGACATCCCGTATGTGCTCGCGACGCCCGGCCAGCCGTCGGCGCGCTTCAAAAACTCAGGTGACAGCCCAAAGTGCAGTTCGGGATGCTTCGCGAGATCGGACATCGTCTTCACGCCCAGTTTTTGGGCCTGATCCTCGCGCATGGCCAGTGCATAGGTGTCGTTGAAGCCCAGCGGGACACCGACGTCCAGGCCCTGCCCGCCCAGTTTCGCCTTCATCCCAGGAAGATCGATTGCGCCCTTTTCCTTGAGCAGTTCCTGTGAGATTGTGCCGGTGTATTCGGGATAGACATCGATCGAGCCGCCCTTGAGCGCCGCGAACACAATCCCCGTGTTCCCTAACCCCTTCTTATGCTCCGCCTTCGCCTCCCCCGTCTGGTCGGCGACTTGCTTGACGATCTCCGCCAGAATATACGATTCCGTGAAGCGCTTAGAGCCGACGGTCAGCGAATTGTCGGCGGCGACCGCCGAGACGGCGAGCGTCAGCAAGAGAGTGAGGACAAGGAGGAAGCGTGTCATGGGGCGGCGGTCTCCGGAAGGGCGGGGAGCGGCGAACGCTGGGCGCGGATGAATTCAGTCACGTAGGGATCGGCGGGGCGTTCGATCATGTCGGCCAGCGTTCCCTGCTGCACGATCTTTCCGGCGCGCATCAGCACGATCCGGTCCGCGAGATACGCCGCCTCGCCCATATCGTGTGTCACCAACACGACGGTTTTGCCGAGGCGCGCGAAGATGGATTTGAGTTCGCCTTGAAGCTCATTGCGGGTGATCGGATCAAGGGCGCCCAGCGGCTCGTCCAAAAGCAGGGCCGGCGGGTCCAGCATCAGCGCCCGCATCAGCCCTACGCGCTGCCGCTGGCCGCCCGACAGCTCCGACGGAAACCGCCCCAGCGCCTCGCGCGGCAGCTGCACGATCTCGCACAACTCCCCCACCCGCTTTTCTATATCTCCGCTGGGCTTCTTGAGGAATTTCGCCAGCAGGGTCACATTGCCCTCAGCCGTCAAATGGGGAAAGAGGCCGCCATCCTGGATCACATACCCGATCCGATGGCGCATCGCTTCAATATTCGCCGCCGTAACCTGCGCACCCTCTACGGAAACGCTCCCCGAGTCCGGCGCGACCAGCCCGACCATAATCCGAAGCAGCGTCGACTTCCCGCACCCGCTCGGGCCGATCAGCACGGTGGTGGAGGAAGGATCGAACTGAAGCGTGGTCGGCGCGAGCGCCGTCTGGGATTTGTAAGATTTGGCGACGTTTTCGACGGAGATCATGGGGCCTCGGTGTCACGGTCAGCAATCAATGCTCAAAGTGTACCCGAATTGGGAAATACGCCGAGGAGAATAGGCGTAGAATTCAATATACATCGTTTTCAATGTATATTGAAAACGATGTATATTCTCAAAACTGACTATGGACAAGCGCCGCCCGTGTCCACGCCGCCGGTCTGGAGGTGCTGCGCCACGAGGCGATCGGTGCGATACCATTTGGTGTGCCCGTCCACGAACACGGAGTTGGAGCCTTCCGTATGGCGTGTGGAGATGACGTTTCCGGTATACGATAAGTATGCGTCATCGGTGGATCCAGCCGCCTGATTAGCGGTCCCAAAGGACTCTTCTCCAAACAGTATAAACGAAGACACATCGTCGAACGCCGCTTCGCTCTTTCCGGAATAGACATTGTTATTGAGAGTCGTCCCGTTCACGCAGGAGTTGATCGCATAGCTATCCCGCGAAAGCCGGCCGCCCGAATCGTCGGGGCAAACATAGACGCCCATGCTCTTGACGTAGGGGTACAGACTTCCGAGTGCCGGGTCGAACTGATCTTGTGCGGGAGTTGCGGAATACGTCTGATAATACATCCAGCCACCCGTCGCGCCGGCGCCGCCGTTGGAGTAAGACGATCCTGGGAGGATCTCGTCGTTGTCCTGGACATACTGCATGGCCGCTAGGCCCAGCTGGCGAAGGTTGCTGGCGCAGGAGATCTGACGAGCTTTTTCGCGAGCCTTGGCGAACACAGGAAATAGGATCGCCGCGAGAATCGCGATGATGGCTATCACGACGAGGAGCTCAATCAAGGTGAAGCCGCTCTGGCGGGTTTTGAGCGGGGTAAATGGGTTTGGCATTGGCGGTCCTTGTTTTCGTAAAAATTCACATCTGAGGAATTATATCACGGTTTCTTCCCGTCCTCACGTCGTCAGAAAGCTATTTTCGCCCAATTCCGCCGGAGACCTCTCGTTCTCTGGTATCCTTTTACTAACAAATCGTGAGGGACCGTAATGAAAGTCGCAGTGATTGGCGTAGGCGGGACGGGAAGCGCGGCTATGCGCTTCCTGGCGCAGGCAGGGCATGAGGTGATTGGCTTTGAGCAGTTTCAGGTCGGGCACGACCGAGGGAGCTCGCACGGCGAATCGCGCATCATCCGGCATGCGTACGCCGACTCGCTGTACACGGAGCTTATGGGCGACGCCTACCCGCTCTGGAAGCAATTGGAAGCCGACGCCGGCGAGGAACTGCTGGTGGAAACCGGAGGCCTAACTATTGGGCCCCCAGACCATCCCGACGTGCGGGCGGCGATCCTGGGTCTGGAGCAGCATGGCCTGCCCTATGAGACGCTGACAGCGGCGACGCTGGCGGAACGCTACCCCGCATTCAAGCTGCGCGCCGGCGAAGTGGCGATCTATCAGAAGGACGCGGGATTTTTGCGCGCCGCGCGCTGCGTCGCGGCGAATGTCCGGCTCGCCAAGGAACTCGGCGCGGAGCTGCGCGATGAGACTCCCGTCCGCAAGATCACGCCCCATGCCGACGGCGTGGTGCTTTGGACCGAGGCCGGCGACGCCGAGTGGTTCGACCGCGCCATCGTGACGGCCGGCGCCTGGATGGGATCGCTGCTGCGCGGTTTCCAGCTCCCCCTGCGCCCGACCCGGCAGCAGTATGTATATCTGGAGACGACCGGGGACGCAAAGAATTACACGCCGGAAAAACTCCCGGTATGGATCGACGCTGGAAACTCCGAAGCCTATTACGGGTTCCCCAGCGATGGCCGCATCTCCGGGATCAAGATCGCCGCACATACCTTCGGGCCTACGGCGGACCCCGATCGTCCGCAGCGCAACGTTTCTCCCAAGTATTTGGCCGAGATCGCGGCGTACGCCGCCGGCCGCTTCCATGGCGTCACCAACCACGCCACGTACTCCGCGACCTGTCTCTATACCGTCACCCCGGACGAAGATTTCATTCTGGACCGCATTCCCAGCGTCTCGAACGCATGGATGGTGAGCGGCTGCTCCGGCCATGGGTTCAAATTCACCGTACTGCTCGGCAAAATCGCGGCGGACCTCGCCACTGGCGGCGCCTATTCGCGCGATATCTCCCGGTTTTCACTCAATCGATTTCAAGCCGCCGTTTAAACATTCCATACTGGCCACAACAACAAGAGCCGCTCCGATTTTCGGAGCGGCTCTTGCTGTTTGAAAAACCGTAAAAAATACGGTAAAGCCGAGCGGGCGACCTGCCGATAATGGAGTCAGCAGATGCTTTCAAGGGATGGATTTCATGGCTATTTCACAAACAAGCGCCGCCGGCGCCGCGAATTTGTATGCATTGACCGACGCCGCTTCGGGAAGCGCCTCGGAAGGCGCGACAAACGTTCAGGGTGTGGCGATGCTTTCCAAAGCTGTCGACATTGAAAAGACGCAGACGAGCCAGATCCTGGCGATGCTCGTTCCCAATCTCGGACAAAACGTCGATCTTCGGATTTAAGCGGCATCCCGTTGTCTCCTTCCGAGTTAGGTACACTCTCGTAAGGAGACAACGGGATGCCTCGACTACAGCTGATCACGCCCATCGCCGCCCAGATAGAACGCGTCTTCGACCTCGCGCGCGACATCAATGTGCATTCCCAAACACTGGCCGACACCGGCGAGACCGCCGTCACCGACGGCCGCTCCTCGCTCCTGACTCTCGGCGACACCGTGACATTTTGCGCGGTGCACTTCGGCATCCGCCAGCGCCTCGTCGCCAAAATCACCGAGTTCACTCCTCCACGCCGTTTCGTCGATCTTATGCTGGAAGGCGCCTTCGCCTCCCTGACCCATACCCACGACTTCGAACCCACCCCTTCCGGGACGCTGATGCGCGACACCATCGACTACACTGCGCCTCTGGGTCCGATCGGCCGCCTGGCCGATTTCCTATTTCTGAAGAGTTATATGACGCGGCTGATCGAGCGACGCAACCAGGCGCTCAAAGAGATCGCGGAGTCGGAAGGATAATATCGGCGACGACGGCGCGGTGGTCGGAGGCGATGAGACTCGGGACCCAGCAGTCTCGAACGGTCACATCGCGGCTGACCAGGATATGGTCGGCGCGTTCGACAGGCGTATCCGCAGTCAGCGAATAGCCATAGCCCCGGCCGGCGGCTTCAAAGGCATCGGGATAGACACGCGCCAGACGGCGGCAGCTGGAGGATTGCGGCTGGATGTTGAAATCACCGCAGAGGGTCTTCGGTCCCGGGAGGGCCGCCATCGCACGCAGGACAGCGACGCCCTGTGACTGCCGCCGCGCCGCGAACTGCTGCGCATAGATATTGAGCGGTGAGCGTGCGTTGAAGATGTGCTTATCAATGTCTGATGGCAGCAGATGCGCGCTGACCACAGTGTACTTCCGGCCTTCCATGTTCACGGCAACACAAAGGGCGGGACGGGACGCCGGCCCGGGCAGCGGCGTCTCGGCAAGTTTCGCAATCGGCCAGCGCGACCCCACAATGATTTCTCCGGCGCGTACGAAATGGTAATCCGGCAGGGCCGCGATCAGCCCCTCCCCCTGCGTTCCCGGGACGTAGGGATAATCTCCCGCCTCTTGAAAGCAGACGACATCGGGATGCTGCGCGCGCACTCCCCGCGCGATGGCGTCCGGCCCATACGACCATTTCTCCACGTTCCAGGTCATCACACGCATGGCTCTGCCCTGTAAGGGCACAGTCTTGACGCGCCAGTGAAATCCCATGATAGGGCCGACCACTAGCAGCAGGGCCGCCAGATTCAGACCGAGCATACGCCAATTGCGTTTCACGCCCGAAACGATCAGAAGTATCACGGGGAAGATCGCAAAGACGACAGGCGGAAGGCTGACGGCGAGCATCACCGGCCAGTACGCCTCGTCGCCATATCGGAAGACGAGCGTCGTCAGCGCTACAGACGCAAGAGAAACGACACTGAGCACAGAGAGAACCCGCCGCCGGGTCGGATTACGAGATTGCATGGAGGCCTAACAAGCGCGACGGCTCCGCAGTATCCGGCCGCCGCGCCTTGGTAGGAATACCGAGCAAATCAGACCCCAGGTTCCTTGGAACTAATTTCGAAACATATTTGTGATACAATATGCACAATCAAAATCATGAGCGTTAGCCCACAAGGGCTTTTTTCTTTGCCTTCGGTTGGCATATTTACTGCATTTACCTATCACTCAATATAACGAACAGGAGAATTTCCTCATGCCCACATCTTCTGAGAGCCGATTTTCAGCCAAGGCGTTCACTCTGATCGAGCTGCTCGTCGTCATCGCCATCATCTCGATCCTCGCGGCGATCCTGTTTCCCGTGTTCGCCAAGGCCCGCGAAAAGGCGCGGCAGGCGAGCTGCACGAGTAACCTTCGGCAGATCGGCATCGCGCTGGCGATGTATCGAAGTGATTACGATTCGGTGAATGCTATCTACCGGATGTGTCCGGGGCTTGGGATGGGCGGCGCCTGCGGCAACACCACCACGGCCTACTCCGGCGTTGGGGAGCGATGGTGGGCGCCGTACGACAACACGGTCGCCGCCACAGCGGTCGTACCGGACAGCGTTTATGTGGGAGACAAGGCGGGGATGATTCAGCCCTATGTCAAAAGCCTCGCCGTGTTCAAATGTCCGAGCGTCGCCGGCCCGCTGCAAGTCGGCTACGCCATGAGCTATATCTCGCATGGCCCCATGGGCAAAAACGACGGTTATGTGGTTAATCCCGCCGTCATGGTCGTGTGGGACCATACCAACACGCCCGGCTGCGCCGACACGATCGCTGCGGATATTCCCGCCACATTCACCGGAGACTGGCAGCCGTTCCCGCCGGCGCAGGACACCACGCACAAGCACTATCCCACACGGCACAGCGAGGGCTTCTTAGGGCTGGGATACGACGGCGCCGTGCGGTTCCGCCGCTTCACTCAGCTCACGAACGCAGACTTCATCGCCGACCAGTAATCGGGCTCGCACTGGGCCGAGGCTACGCCATTCGGCCCAGAAAAAATATGCCAGCCATCAGCGCGGCGCTGATGGCGGTCAACAAGAGCGGGGCGGTAATAAACGTGGAGACGGCGATCATGGCGAGGCCACCGACGAGCGGAATCATCGCCCCTTGTTTCTTACCATAAAGAGCGTATCCGCTTCCGACCGTTCCGAAGAACATTGAGACGAGCAGGGAATTGGTGTCCATGTTCTTATTGTCGGCGCCAAAAGGGCGACGGAGCAGGCGCCGTCAAAATCAATTCAAGTACTGGCGTCAAATCACTCGGTAATCGGCGAACCGATACAGAACGCTCCAATTTGGACGCTTCGCGTTGTAAAGCACCGTCAGCATGTCGCCTTCCGAGACCGACGACCACTGCTCCTGTGTTACTGCGGTCTTTCCTTGCATCGGCGCTTCTCCCGCCTGTTCAGGGATAAATTCATAGTGGATGTCATAGGACTTACTGTCGTCGCTGGAGTTCTCCGCTTTTCGGGTGACGCGCGCCGGCGTCGGGATTCCATCGACCACGAGGCGGCGAACGATCGACGGCCAGACAAAAATCGCCCAAACGAACACTGAAAGCATTCCATTCCAAATGATGGAAAACCCCCAGAAGAAGATTAGGTTTTTATTGCGGCTTCCAGACGCCTCGCGTACGGTCGGCAGAATAGAAGGCGCCCATGAGAGCGCCTGCACGGTCACATTGCGTCCCGGCTCCAATCGCTGATAATCGTCGCTGGACACACTGGAAGAGCCG
>JAOQAA010000086.1 GCA_025963815.1 Capsulimonas sp. | reverse complement strand
TGCGACGAACTGGAGCGCGATTGTAGACCGGCCAATGACGCTCGCCTATCTGGACCCGCCGTACAATCAGCATCCGTATAGCAGCAACTATCACCTGCTGAACACGCTGGCGCTTTGGGACAAGCCGGAGATCGGGCCAGTGGCGCGCGGGACGAAATCCGCGATCCGCAAGGATTGGCGTCTGGACCGACGCTCGCCTTTCAATCGCAAGGGCTTGGCGCTGGACGCGCTGACGAGCTTAGTGGACGCGCTGCCGGCGCGCTGGGCGCTGATCAGCTATAGCACCCACGGCAATATTCCCGCCGACACTCTGCTGGAGGCGATGGCCGCGCGCGGAGCGGTGACATTGCTGCCCAGTCGCTACCATCGCTATCGTGTCAGCACGCCGCGTATGCCCGTGGCGCAGCAGACCGTGGAGTTTGTTCTGACGATCGATCGAGGGGCTGCTGCGAACCTCGCCGCCGTGGATGTCATGCGCCGCCAGCTCGCCGAGGCGGGGGCGCTATGAACGCCGCGCCCGCCATGCTCTATCACGCCGCGCCCCTGCACTATCTGCCGCATATCCTGCAATGCGGGATGCTGCGCTGCGCGAACGTGCTGGCCGCCGACGGCGTCGCGCCGCGCGCCGGCGCCAAGCGCCGGGATCGAATGCTGGGAATGCATGACTGGGTGCATCTGTCCACGAAGGCGCGCACTCCTCTGCTTGCCGATAAAATCCGGCGCGGCTACGCGCACGCGCTGCTGATCTTCGACGGTCCCGCAACGCTGGCGCTTCCCGGTGTCGCTCTCCTCCCGCAAAACACCAAGGCGTGGCGCTCGCGCGCCGCCTTTGAGCCTGTGACGGATCCTGCCCATCGGGAGCGGCTCCTGGATGAGCATTTGCAGCACGGCCGCCATCCCAGCCTGGAAATCCTGGTACAATATGCTCTGGGCTTGGATACCCTGAGCCGTGTGACGCTGATCGACGCCGATGAGGCCCAAATGTTACGCGAGCTGACCGTCGCGATGGACGCCGCGCGGTCTGTCCCGATCTCAGTAGAACCGGAACTGTTTCCCGGCGCGGCCGCGTATTATCCTCAAACACGGGACGCCGCCGCCGCTTATTTCGACGCCTGCCGCGTCTCCGGGCATTTGCTTGCGCCGCCGCGGATTCCGTTCGACTAAAAACCGATTATGCTGACACACCTTTGGGCGCACGTTCATACGCTGAGTCTCCGTTACGAGGTTGATCCCATCGTGTTCGGTGTGCTTTATATCGCCCATCACCCATTGTTCTGGGGGACCATGGCCTGGCTTGCCGCGCGCGTCCGCCTGCAGCGTCCCGTGCTTCCGCAGATCGTGTTGGGCGTCTTCTTTTGGGTGATGCCGTATGGTTACATTCTCCTTTTCAGCCGCAATCTCCCTGTTTGGATCTACTTCGTCGTCGCCGTGGTTCTGCTGGTCGGCGGGCGGCACGCGTTCGGCGAAATCCGAAAGACCCTTGCCCGGCGCGTCGCCTCCAAAACAAATGCCTCCCCCGTGGATGAATCTTTGGTTTTGTAATGGAGTTATCCCCCAAACTTTGTCAAAATTGTTCGTTTGGGCCAGTCTAGAATCACCCAAAACTGTGGTATTGTGAAAAGAGCAATCATTTGCCCGCTTGCTAGCTTCGCAGGCGCGGCGCGAAAGTTTGGACGTCCATAATGCTTACGAATGTGCTCAAAGGCTGGAAAAGGCAGAGGGCCGCGCTGACGCCGTCCTGGACCGCCGATCCGCCGGCGCTGATGGAAGTCTGCGAGCGTTATTGGGGCAGCCCCTGGGATACGATTTGCGCGGATTGTGGTGAAGATGGCTTGCAGGCTCAGTACGATCGCGCCCGGCGCGAGCTCCTGGCCCGGTCCGTCGAGTGCGTGGCGTGGGCAATAGAACTGTCGGCGCGGGAAGAGTTTCAGCCACGCTCTTTGGGGATCGAATTGCTGGCGCAGTCGGCCTACGCCGAATGTCTGGGCGAGCATGAGGAAAGCGCGCGCCTCGCGTTGATCGGCGTGCTGGACTGGCCGTTGCGCAGCCGGTGGGATCAGATCGCTCTGGAGACGGCGATCGCCGTGCTGGGCGCCCTGGGCGAGCAGCGCGCCTTGCCCGCGCTGACGCGAATTCTGCAGTCCGATGATCGTGAGTACCAGTGCGACACCCACTGGAGTGTCGCTGCGGCGCTGGAGCGGATCACAGGCCAGCCATTCCTGCAAGGATCGCGCCCTATTGAAGCGGCTCGGCTTTGGTCGAACGAAGCGTTATAGTTTTATTATCCGTCGAATCCATGGCGCCCGAGAAAGAATCTCGAAGCGATATTTGCAATCCGGCGCCGGCGCTCGTTTGCTACCTAAATCCTGCCGCAAACCGTGAGCGATGACGCTTGCCTGAGTTTAAGGCCGAGGATCATCACTCATGAACGAAAAGAACATCCGTTGGATCATTCTCGCGCTTCTCGCGATTCCCATTCTCGCCGCAATCTGGTTTTGCGACAGTCTCTATGCAGGGCGTGACCAATCCAAGCTTGATCAATGCAAGTTTCAGCTGAAGGCCATTCATACCGGCTATGTCAGTTATAAGAACGATCACGGCGGCGCGCCTCCGAAGAAGTTCCAGGACATCAAGTTCTATATTTTCGGCCAGGACCAGACCTTTAGCTGCCCCTCCGGTCAGCCGGGGGCGAACTACGAGCCGCCGTTCGGCGTAAACCCCGCGCAGTATGTTTACGACTACAGCAGCCATCCTCGCCCGGGCGGCGATATGATCATTTGCTGCGACCACGAGCCGCACATGATCCGCCACTTCGTGCTGCGGTTTATGGACCAAAAAGTCCGCGAAGTTCTCTACGCCGACGGCCGTATCGCCACGATGCCCGAAAGCGAATTCCAGGCCCTCGACCCAAACTCGAAACCCACCCCACACAAATAAACCCATCACGTCACGATCAGAATTCGGCACGGAATATGCCATCATCAGTTACTGAAAGATGATGGCTGCTCACTCCCTCCAGAGCCTCGCCGAGGACTTGCCGAATGCCGATTGACAAAAAATGGACGACGCCACTGGTGGTGCTGGCGGTAATCCTCATCTTACTCTGTCTCCTCGCCGCTTTTCGTAAGGCGGTCGCCACATGGACATTACGTTCCGGCTCTTCGGAATTAACCCAGCATAACGACGTATCTGCTGTGCGAGATTTCAAATTTGCTGTCCTCCTTGATCCCAACGACTACGTTGCGCGCGATTACTATGCAGTGGCTTTGATCCGCCAAAAAAAGTTTGCGGAAGCGATCCGCGAATTGCGCACGGAAATACGCCTCCACCCTTCGTCTACATACGGCCATTACAATCTTGCAGAAGCGTTACGCGATGAAGACAAGGCCGACCAGGCCATTGCTGAATGGCGTCTTTCAATCCAGTATGGAGGAAGAAGCAGTCCTGCCTACACTGACCTTGCTTGGGCGCTGATCGATGCTCATAAATATGCCGAATCGGATATTATTGCGCAGCAAGGTGTTCGTTACACGCCGGGCGATTACCTCGCATACGAGGCGCTCGGATGTGCTTATCTTCGCC
>JAOQAA010000069.1 GCA_025963815.1 Capsulimonas sp. | reverse complement strand
ACTCACAAAACGAAGCGGATCGGTCCGCCAATCTTCGAAATTTTGACCAGCTTTTACAGTTTGCTGAGCAGCAACGCCAGCCCGGTGTTCAGCTGGTGGCCCGGTTTCACAGCGACTACGTGCATGTGCAGCGGGCGGCCCGTCAGCGCCAGATCGCCGATCAAATCCAGCAGCTTGTGACGCGCCAGCTCGTTCTCAAAGCGCGGCGGCGTCACGTACTCGGTTTCTCCCAGCACCAGCGCATTGTCATACGATGCACCCAGACCCAATCCTCGCGCATGCAGCTGCTCGATCTCGGACAAAAAACCATATGTCCGCGCCGGCGCGATCTGGGATGCATAATCGTCCGTCATCGCATCGAACGTCGCGATCTGATGTCCAAGATACGGATGGTTCGGATACGAAAGCGCCACGGTCGCCTGAAAGTGCGGCGCGGGCAAAGCCACTGCCGATGAACCGGCGGCGCCGGTCAGCAGCAGCGGTTCGCGCAAAACCAGCGGCTCCACAGCGGTTGCGCTGGGATGCGGGGTGACGCCCGCCGCCTGGATCAGCGCAATAAAGGGCGCCGCGCTGCCATCGGCAATCGGCAGTTCCGGTCCGGAAACCTCGATCTGGACGTCGTCCACCCTCAGCGCCGCCAGCGCCGAAAGCAAATGCTCAACCGTGGAAAGCGTACGCCCGCCCGCATGGATCTGCGTTTGCCGAGACGTATCTCCGAGGTTCTCCGTGCGCGCGGGAATTTCCTGCCCGGATTCGGCGTCGACAAACAAAAGTCCCCTGCCCGCTTCGGCGGGCAGGAGACGCAGCCACGCTTCCCTGCCGGAGTGAAGCGCGAGTCCTTGAAAACGTTCCGAAGGGTTTTGGAGAGTTTGGCGAAGGCGAGGTAGACCCAGGGTCACTGGTTCTTCCCCTGTTCCAATTCCGCGAGGCGGCACTCAAGGTCCTTGATCTGCTGAAATATATCCGGCAGTTTCATTTGCAAAGCCTTGGCGCGAAGCTCAGCCTGATGGGGCCGTCCGTAGGGACCGGAGACGAACGATCCCTTGGGCAGATCGCTGATAACCGCTGTCTGCGCGCAGACGATGGTCCCGTCGCCGATCGTGACATGGTCCTTGATTCCGACCTGTCCTGCGAGGATCACGCCGTCGCCGATATCGACGCTGCCGGAGATACCCACCTGCGCAACGATCACGCAGTTGCGGCCTACGGAGACGTTATGGCCAATATGCACCTGGTTGTCGATCTTGGTGCCGGAGCCGATGCGCGTCGAGCCCGTGCGGGCGCGGTCGATCGTGACATTGGCGCCGATCTCGACATCGTTCTCGATAATGACGCGCCCGATCTGGGGGATCTTATAGTGTCGATTCTCGATGAACATATAGCCGAAGCCGTCGGTGCCGAGCACGCTGCCGCTGTGGATCACGACGCTGTCGCCGATCTCCGTGTTGTTGTGCAGCACGACGTGCGGATAGATCACACAGTTCTCGCCGATCACGACATCGTCGCCGATGTAGGCGAACGGGTAGATCACGCTGTTTGCGCCGATCTTGACGTTATCGCCCACATGCGCCATCGAGTGGATGGAGACATTATCGCCAGTCGTCAAACTCTCGCCCAGGATCGCGGTCGGATGGATCCCCTTGTAAACCTTGGGTTCCGGCGCGAAGATGCGCAAAACCTGCGCAAAGGCGAAGCGCGGATTTTTGACCCGGATGAGCGGCTTGTCAGAAGATTGACCCGACGCCGGAGCGATCACGGCGGACGCCTGCGAGCGGCCGGCGCTGCTCAGCAGCTTCTCGTTCTCCGCGTAGGTGATGTCGCCGTCGCGCGCGTCTTCAATGCTGGAGATGCCCAGGATAGGAATGTTAGCGTCCCCTTCCACAGATCCTTGAATCAGCTCCGCAAGCTGTCCTACCGTTGTTTGCATGTCAGTTCCTTTTACTTCCCGCGGTCATGCTCGAATCGAGTGTCTGCGATGTAGTATCGCTCGTGGACGATGTGATCTCGCTTTTCCACACGCCGGCTTTCAAAGCCGTGGCGACCTCGGCTGTCAGATCCTTCGCTCCCGGCCCGGGTTTTCCAAACACAATCGACAAATTTTTCTCCGTCGCGACATCCAGTGCGGCGATCCGCGCATCCGCTCGGAGGTAACTTCGCCAGCGGTCCCGCTGCTTGGCGATACGTTCCTCACCACCAGCCAGGCTCCGCGCGTTCCAGCCCTGGGCGAGCGCCGCTTCTGAAACGGTCTGCGCCGCCAGGGTTCCCACTAGAGGCGCGCTCGTTGTTTCCGCAGCGCCGATCTCCGCAAGCAATCCCTCACGCTCGGTTCGCAGTCGCTTCGACTCACGATCCGCCTGGCGGGCATCCTCGGCTTTCAGCGAAGTCTCGAGCGCGGCGTACTTCTGTGTGACGTAACTCGCTCGCTCCTCGACCGCCCCTGCGATTTCGTTCGCGCGGCGCAGTCTGGCGGCGGCGATTGACGCCGTCAATTTCGTGTCCGCCGCGTTATAAAGCGCTTCTTTGTCTACAAGCTCCTGCTTCGCCTGAAGCAGCTCCGGCGCAGGCGGCGTCGAAAGCTTCCAATGATCGATCGTATTTCGCAGCGCTCGAATTTGAAGCATCAAGTTCAGCTTGTCCTGCGTCTGCTCGGCGATGATCCGGTCATAATCCGCCGCGAACCGCTTCTCGATATCGGCTAAAGCAGTTTGATACTGCTGCTCCGCCTCCACTCGCCAGACACGGCGCTCCCGGTTCAGCTGAAGGCTGCGCTCTTCCGCGCTGCGTGTCCGCAGCAGAGACATCTGCCGAACGCCCAGCGCCTCCAGTCGAGCCCGTTCCGCCTCAAGCCCCACATCGGGACGGCGCGGCGCGGAAATCTCAATCGCCGGCAAGGTGTCCAGGGAGACATCTCCCAGCACATTTTTCTCTGCCGTGGCCCCTTTGCGCACTTCGGCGATCGCCTCGTCGAACTGACCGATATTACGCCAGCCCGGATGCATCGGTGTGAGCCGATCCAGATCCACGACACCTGAGCGCATCACGACCGCCGGCGGCGGCTTGCGCGCGCAGCCGGCGGCGGCTAAGGCGACGATGCAGACGATCGCTCCCAGGCGTCGGCTCATCATGCTACTTGTTGAGCCGCTTGAGCACTTCATCCGAAATATCATTTGCGGTATAAACCGCAACTGCTGAATCAAAGACCACGGACAAGTTCTTATCCTTCGCCACGGCGGCGATCGCCTGCTTCACGCTATCTGTAAACTGACCGTTGATCTTATCCGCTTCGGTCTTAAACTGCTCGCTGTAAGACTCGCTGACCTGCTGTAAGATTTGCTGGCCCGCTTTACGCTGATTCGTCAGCGCGCTCATACGCGCTTTCTCGTCCGCTGTCGCATTCGCCTTCTGCTGCAGCGCCGTCAGCTCTGCGGCGTCCTTGTTCGATTGTTCCTGAAGCGCCGTGATCCGGGCCTTGTCGGCGTCGGTGGGAGCCGTCTTCGAAAGAAGCGCCTGAAGCTCCTGCTGCTGCTGCAAGTTCAGCATGTCGCTCCCGGATTGGGTCTTGAGCTGGTTAGACAGACGAACATTGATGTCCTGAATGCTGCGCTCCAGATCCGCGCGCTTGGTGTATCCAGCCTGGATCTTCTGCAAGTCCACGCTGCCGAACGCGGGCGCATCCGCCGCGTAAGCGGCGCGCGAGCCGCCCAAAACCGAGCCGCCGGCCAGCGTCAGCGCAACCGCCGCACAGGTCATCATTTGCCGAAATCGATATGTCGATGAAGTCATCATAAGGTATCCATTCACAGTAGTCACCGCGGAGGGCGCTGGTCTTATTAGACGACGAGCCGCCCCCGCGGGTTCCGATTAAAACGATTGTCCGATACTAAACTGCGTTTTACCACCCTCGCGGCCGACAGCGTAGTCGACGCGGATCGGGCCGATCGGGGTCACCAGGCGAACACCGAAACCGAAGTTGGACGACAGCGACATCGTATCGTGCTGCTTCAAACTAGAGTCCTGGTAAATGCTTCCCCAGGCGTCGCCGATATCCGCCAGCAGAACGCCCTGCAAGTTATTATCCTTACCGATCGGGATGCGAAGCTCGGACTGGAACAGAGCGAGCTTGCTGCCCCAATACCGGTCCGTCTGATAGCCGCGCAGCGAATCGGCGCCGCCCAGGAAATACTGTTCGAAGAACGGCACATTCTTGTTCGTGGCCCCCAGCAGCAGGCGCACGGCGATGACGCGCTTTGGTTCGCGAAAGTCACCGGGCTTGCGCGGTCCTTGAAGACTGATATACTGGCGAAGATCGACTCCCAGCTTGGTAAACGCATGGCGGCCGGGCTGAAGCGGGCCGGGCGCATTGTTCACCGTCGTCGTGTTGGCGACGCCAAGTTCGAGCGATATGGCGCGCAGGCCACCGCCGGCCGGCGAAATATCATTATCGCGCGTATTGCTGGTAGCGTTGAGGCCGAAGGCGCTCACGTTGCCGACCTGGCGGATGAAGAGGTCTTCGGGCGGCAGTTCAACATCGTTGGCGCGTACCTGCTCCGTGCGTCCCGAGATGCCGACATTGAACGTGTCGCTCAAAGGGCGTCCCAAATTCAGCATGGCGCCGCGTCGCTTCTCAATGTAAGTGTTATTGCTGCCCGATGTGCCGTTGAACGTGTCCGAAGCAAAACGGTAGATCGCACGGTCGTAGATATTGGCGTTTAGCGACGTATGGTGCTTGTCCAGATACGGCTCGAAGAAGCCAAGCTCCAGATCGCTCTGGCTGCTGCTGCCGCCGACTTCCCATGTCAGGCTGACGCGCTCGCCAAGGCCTCGGAAGTTGTTCTCGGCAAGCTCGGCGCGGCCGACCAGCTTCGCACGGTCGGAATAACCGACGCCCACGGAGACCTGTCCGCTGCGCTTTTCCACCACCGGGATCGAGATGATGACCTTGCCAACATCGGTCGGGATCTCTTCAAATGGGCCGACCTGATCGAACAATCCGAGGTTATAGACCTTGGTCAGTTCTTTCTGCAGGCGCCGCTCATCCAGAACATCGCCGGCCTTGCTGCGCATTTCGCGCGTAATCACCACGGGCTTCGTCTTTTTGTTGCCCTTAATCTGGATCGCTTCGATGTGCGCTTCAATCAACGGGATAGTTAACGTGCCTGAGTTCGGGTCGATATTGATATCCGAGCTAACATCGAAAATATAGCCCTGCGACCGGACATACCCTGTCTGACGGTCGAACAAGTGTGACAGATCACGCACGAGCACCGTGGTGTTCAGAACCTGTCCTTCCTTGATCTCCATCAGGGACTTCAGCTTATCGGCCGGAATCGTCGGTTCGCCGGTGGGCGTATTCGCCGTAAAGCTGATCTTCTTGATGACCGGATTTTCGACGACGGTGTAGATCACCTGCACGCCATTGTCCGGCGTCTGCACGGCGTTCAGGCCGATGTCGCCGTTGAAGTAGCCCATGTTCTTGACCGCTTCGCGATCCTTTTCGGCTCCATCCTGCGTATACTGATCGCCGACCTTCTGGGAGAGAACGGCTTGGATGGCGTCGGTCGAGATCGTTTGGTTTCCCTTGATCACAACTTCGGTAATCTTGCCCTTCAAGGCGGGAGCGGTAGGCGTGGGCGGCGCCGCGGCTTCGCCAGAGTCGGGAAGCGTGATCGCCGGCGCAGCGGGTGCGGGATCGGCGGCCTGAGCCATCGCAAGATGCGAGGCGCCGAAGCCATCAGCCAGCATGGAGACGGTGATCGCGAGCATGCACGCGGACTTTGCGGCGTTCGCTCGATGTTTATTCCAGATTGTCAAACAACAATGCTCCCTTGTGTCGGCTCGAAGCGCGAGATTTTCAAGTCTTCTGTTATGATTTTTTTGAAGCCCAGCGCTGCAAGTATCCTCGCATTGACTGGGGCCTCACAATTATGTCTTGTAGTACGGCTCGACACGCTGGCGAACCATGCCGCGCGCCCGGTTGAGGCGCGTCTTCACAGCTTCCATCGTCAGCCCGGTCACGTCGGCAATCTCGTTATACGACATGCCTTCCATTTCACGCAGCACGAGCACCACTTTGTACTCGGAGGCGAGACTGTCCACGGCGCGCTGGACAAGAGCCCGCAGCTCTTTCTGCTCCAGCACCCGCGAGGGCGAGAAGCTCCAGTCGGCGATTTCGCGGGTTTCCGAAACCATATCGTCCCCGTCTCCGGAGACGCCAGCATCCA
Organism: Capsulimonas sp.; assembly: GCA_025963815.1. Classification (GTDB taxonomy): domain Bacteria; phylum Armatimonadota; class Armatimonadia; order Armatimonadales; family Capsulimonadaceae; genus Capsulimonas. Next base: position 341 of record JAOQAA010000069.1, on the reverse strand, counting down.
GCGACGGCCCTTCGGCCTGCCGCGCGCGGTCCCTCTGCTTAAAGCGGTTCTTACAATGATTGTGCGCGATTCGATAGAGCCAGGTATACACCTGAGCGTCGCCTCGAAACTGCTCGCGCGCCTTGTACGCCGAAACGAACGTTTCCTGCGTGAGGTCCGCGGCCTCATCATAATCGCCGATCCACTGATAGATTACGTTAAACAGCGGTTTATTATACCGCTCAACCAGCGCATCAAAATCGTGGAGCAGTTCATTTTGTGCTCTCTTCGTTTCCAATGCTTCCGCTGCGCCGCGCAGACCTTCTTCCGGGCCGGGGACTTGCTGGACATCCCCATCGGCC
>JAOQAA010000025.1 GCA_025963815.1 Capsulimonas sp. | reverse complement strand
CGAGGAACGAAATCGGTCGTACGGGCCGGCGAAACCGTCCATATTCCGGCAAACGCGCCGCATTTCTTTACCAACGCTTCGGATGCTCCAGCGCGCCTGCTCTGCATTTGCTCGCCGGCCGGTCAGGAGAAGTTCTTTGAAGAGATCGGCGTCCCAGTCGCGACCCGCGCCACGCCGCCGCCAAAGCCCGACGACGCAGCCATCGCGGAGTTCAGGGCCAAGGCGGAAGCGCTCGCCCCGAAATACAAAACCGAATTACTGAAACCCGGTTAGTTCACGCCCAAAATGCCCGGCGGTTAAACGCCGGGCGCCCATTCATTCATTATCAAAACCCGATCCCATGTCGATAAGAGCAGTGTATGAAACTTCAACCATTGCTCAAGACCTGGAAGGGCGACAAACGGTTCACGCAGATCTCCAAAGAAGCGGCGGCGCTGAAGAAGGCGGGACGGGGCGCGGACGATATTGCGTCCGCGCTCGAACTCGCCTTCGGCAAGCCCGAAGCGCTGCTGGCGATGCGTGAAACGACCGCGCCGTACCGCGTGTACGGCGAAATCGGCTCGGATATCGATACCGTCGCGGTCGCGCAGCTTCGTCTCGCGCTCCAGCTGCCCATCGCCGCGCAGGGCGCGCTGATGCCGGACGCGCATGTCGGCTACGCACTCCCTATCGGCGGCGTGTTCGCGGCGCACAACGCCATCTCGCCGGCCATGGTCGGCGTGGATATCGGCTGCCGTATGCACCTAACGCTGTTCGATCTGTCGCCCGAACAGCTTCTACAAAGCCGCGAGAAACTCTTCGAAGACCTGAAAGCCGTCACCATCTTCGGAACGGGAGGCAAACGCCCCCACCCCGCCGACCACGCGATCTTGGAAGACGACGCCTGGAGCCTCACCCGCCAAACGCGCGGCTTGCAGGACCGCGCCGCCGGCCAGCTCGGCACCAGTGGCAGCGGCAACCACTTCGCGGAACTCGTCATCGGCAAGCGTTTAGCTCCAGACGGCCTGACCGGCGTCAAACAAAGTTTCTGCGGCCTGCTCACGCACAGCGGCTCACGTGGCGTCGGCTACGCCATCGCCAGCCACTACATGCGCCTTGCGGCTCTCGAAACCCGGCGCAAGGCCCGCGCCCCAAAATTCTACGAATGGCTGGACATGGACTCGGACGCCGGGCGTGAATACTGGACCGCCATGCACCTCGCCGGCGACTTCGCCCAAGCATGCCACGAGGTCATTCATGCCGACTTCCTGCAGCGCGCAAAACTTACAGCCGCCGCGACGATCCAAAACCATCACAACTTCGCCTGGCGCAAGGGTGACTTAATCATCCACCGTAAGGGCGCGACGCCCGCTGAGAAAGGCGTCCTCGGCGTCATCCCCGGCAGCATGGGCACGGCAAGCTACATTGTCGAAGGATTAGGAGCGCTCGAAGCGCTCGAAAGCGCCTCCCACGGCGCTGGCCGCGTCGGCAGCCGCACGGCCGCCCGCGATCGGTTCAGCGCCGCCGAGGCGCGGCGGATGCTGGAACGGGAGGATATCTGGATCGAAGGCTTGAGCGTGGAGGAAGGCCCGCAGGCGTACAAAGATATCGAGCATGTGATGCGGATTCAGGTGGATGCGGGATTGGTAAGGCCGCTGGCGCGGATGATGCCGGCGGCGGTGATTATGGCGGGGGAGGAGTGACCTATTCCCCCGACGCTTTAGCGCGCTTCCCCCTTTTCCCAGCAAGGCCCTTCGGGCGGGAAAAGGGGAAGTGTCCATCAGACCGGGGCAAGTTCAAGCGCGCTAAAGCGCCGGGGGAATAGGTCAAGCCGCCTTCTTCTTCCGCCGCTCCTCCGCATTGCGCCGCCGCGCTTCGATATCACTCTCCTCGACTTTTTTCTCGAAGCTGCGATACCCCGCCAGATGAAACCCATGCTTCTTGGCGAGCATGGTGATCTCATGGACCTGGGCGACCGAGACATCCTTGCCGAGCGTAAACGATTCGTAGCGGCCGTCGAGCGCCAGCATCATGGTTTCGGACATGCAGGCGTACGCGGTCTTGGGCGGGAAACCAAAGTTGAAGTGGAAGTCGAGATCGGCGCCGGGGACGGCGACGACGCCGCCTTCGAGGACAAGAACATCGTCACGCTCGCGGTTGACGCGAACGGAGACGTCTCGGGGGCGGGCGACATCGCAGACGACGCATCCAGGAACAAGGTCTTCGGGCTGGATCACGGCGTCCACGGCGCTGGTGACGGTGACCACAACCTGGGCGTCGCGCAGCCCCGTGTGGACATCGTTGTGCAGGGTGACGCAGGCGCCGTTGAGCTCAGCAGCGACCACGCCAAGACGATCGAGATCACGCCCGATCAGGGCGATCTCGGCGGCGCGGGGCGCGAGCAAATGCGCGCAAGTGCGGCCGATGGAGCCGCTGGCGCCGACGATCGCAACTTTGGCGTTCTCCAGAGAAATTCCCATGCGCTTTGCGCCGTCAATCGTGCCTTCGACGGCAGTCGCAACGGTGTAGGAATTGCCAGTCGTCACGGCAATGTCGAGCTGCTTGGCGACGGTGATACCGCCGTCACCTACCACGGAAGTAAAGGCACCCAGGCCAATGATCTTTGCGCCGAGCGATTCGGCGAGTTTGCCGCACTGCACCAGCCGCTTGATTACGAACTCCGTGGGAAGGGTCATCAGTTGCCGCGGGGTTAAGGGACAGGCGATGAACCAGCCTTCGGCCTCCGCGCCGGTAATGGATTTGAGCCCTGTGATATGGGAGGCGACGATCGGCTCTTTGTGCTTGATCGCCCATTCCACCGCCGATTCCGGCAAGTACTTGGCGACGCTATAAACGCCGCCCTTACGCGCGACATCGCGCTTGGCGTCGATCGGGTGGATGATAAATGCGAATTTTTCCAAAAAAATACCCTTTGGGTTGCTTCGTGAACGGTGTATTCGAAATCTATGAATTGAGCGTCTGAATGCGTGGCTTCCAGTTCAATTGCGCCATCAGGTCCATGTAGTCCTTCGGCGCCAGTTCCTCGGGCTTGCGGCCGGACAGCGTGACCAGCACGCCTTCCATGACGTTGGTCCCAAACGAGCGGCCTTCGAACTGAGGCGTCGTCGTAATCAGGGTTTTGACGCCTCGCTTGGTCAGCTCCAGCACATCTTCCGCCGTAGTCGTGTTAGTCAGGATGGTTTTCCCAGCTAAATTTTCGGGCATATAACGCCGTATATAGGGAAAGTCGCCGGCGATCACGTCGGCTTCGTCGTAGAAGCTCGTCCATTTCGGCGTGATCGTATTTTGCTTCTCGCCTGTCGGGTACAGCCATTGGAACGGCAGCTGAACGATCAACGGCAGAAGCACTCGTGCGGCCTGGTTGACGGCGGTCATGGAACGCAGCGCGATGGGAACGCCAACGGCGAACATCAGATCCCCATAAACCACGGAGGCGCCGGTCGCATCAAGTGCTTCAGCCATGCCAAACCGGTCCACGGCGCAGACGAGCAGTACTTTGGAGTGCGCGAGATCGATGATCCCCTCGCGCTGTAAGTACTGAACCGTTTCTCGTTCTAATGTATTCTTGAGGCCGCTGCCGTCCACGACGGGTGTTTTGACCGCGGCCGCCGCGAGGCGTTCGATCTGCCGGAAAGTGTAGCGCTTGCCCGCCGCATAGATATACATATCCGTGCCGCCCAGACCGAAGGCATCCACTTTCCCATCGAGTTCTATCAGTTTCTTCTGAAACAGTTTCAAATCTCCGTCGGTTCCGACCCGCTCGATTTGAAACTTTTCACCTAAGAAGTCTGCTTCGACGGATTTATTTCGTAGGGAGGATCCCAAACTGATACTGGTTACGCGTTTCATCGGGGTCCTTCGGGACTTGCTTTTTGCGTGAGAATGCGATATATTAGGATCATATACCTGTCGCCGCAAATCACGACATTATAGCAGATTCCTCCCGCGCCCGCAAATATACGGATCGGGCGAGGGTCAAGATACATAAAGAAGGACGGTTGCTTTAGAATGGATTCGCTTCGTATTGTTATCGCGGACGACGAGCCGATTATTCGTCTCGATCTTCGCAAAACGCTGGAAATCCTGGGCCATCAGGTCGTTGGTGAGGCCGGAGACGGCGCAAAGGCGGTGGAAATCGCCCGCGAGCTCAAGCCCGACATCATCATTCTCGACATTAAGATGCCTGAGATGGACGGAATTGACGCCGCCAAGC
>JAOQAA010000230.1 GCA_025963815.1 Capsulimonas sp. | reverse complement strand
AAGGAAGTATTCTGGAGTGCGCGGGGGTGCTTGTTCCTCAGTTCCCAGCCGTCCGTCGGGAAGAAGCCAAGAAGACTCCCGTCGCGGTGGAAGCCGCGATGTTTGAACTTGCCAATGCGCGAACGGTCGATGTGACTCAGCGCATGCTGCTGGGACGGGAGTTCTTGATTCCCGATACTGCGCAGATGCAAACGCTCAGCGTGCTTCCTCTCAGCCGCCGCATGTGGCGCGCCAACGGCGCGGCTCTGCCGCCCTGGATCGTCGCGGAATGGAGAGAAGCTCCGAAGCCATCCGAGATCGGAGAGGAGCAGGCGCTCATTTCGAGACTGTCGGAGAGCCAGGCGCGGCGCAGTCTGCTGCCGGGCGAGCGCGACGAACTGCGCCATGCGGCGTGGAAGCATTGGTTCTGGCCGGCGATCTTCGCTGCGTTTGCGACCGTCATGGCCGTTGCATGTGCGGTGATGGCAATCTTAAAGCCCACCGGCCCCTGGTGGAATGAAGCGCATATCTATTTGGCTGCTCCGACCGCCATTGGCGTGACCGTGAAACAGTGGAAAGAGACGGCGAAAATGCGCGAGGATGCAGAGGCAGGTGAAGTCGTGACCTCGGCCGACGGACGCGACGAACTACTCCCAATCTCCAAGCGTCTTTGGATGCGGGATAATCGACCGGCGGAGTGGCGCAAACGCCGCTGAACGGCGTTATCTTACCGACAGCGTTCGCTATTTCGCGTGTTTGCTCGTGGAAGATCGATCAGAATCCCGCGCGATGAGCAGAATACGCACATCGAAGGGTTTCAGCGGCAGTCGTTTCTCCAAAGCCAGCGCAGCGCCTGTGGCGGCGTCCCGCACTTTCATACGACGATTCCCATGAGTAAGAGCGTCCAGTGAAAATAGAATGGGGCCGTGCGTATTGTTGATCAGCGCGACGATGTCACGCGCAGGGTTTTGCTGAGCGCGACGGATTTCCACCCTCGGGTACTTCACAGGAAATTGATAGCCGCCTCGGCGCGGTGACCACCATCCGTAAGGCACATCGACGACGACGCTGACGCCCGTCGCCAATTTCGGATCGGCCAGACGCTTTGCGGCTTGATAGATATCGATGGATGGATGACATCGGGTTCTGAGCGAAGCCAAGGCCGTCGCGGGCAGCGGATGACCGTATTCATCCGAAGTCGGCCACGCCCCGGCCCATTCAACGCGTATGCGCTTCGGCAGCGCCGCGATCGCCTGAACCGTTGTGAGCGGATATCGATCGAATCCTGGAACAATCACGGTATCGAGCTGTTTCGCCTCGCGCGCGAGATCGGCGTCCATCACAAATCGCCATGGCGCGTCAGTGGCGGCCATCGCCGAGTATGCATCCTCCAGCGGCGCGCCGCCGCTCAGTGCACCCACCCCGCTCGCGTTCTGCTTCTCTCCGATAACGGGGAGCAGCGGCCGTTCCGCGAGATTCGCGCTGCTGGCCTGAAAAACCGGCTCGGAAACAACGACTGCAATCCGCGACCGCCGCTGACTGGCCGCAAGCGCGCTCAAGAAGGGCCGAAGGCGGCGGATTTCGGCCAGGGTCGCCGGCGTCGCCTTGTCGATGGCTGCTATTTCGGGGCTTTTCCAAGCGCCCCAACTGAAGCTCGAATTGGCCGTCGCGTTACTCAGGGCGTCCATGTAATATCGATACCGCGTCAGCTCGATCGAGGGATAATAGTGATAGTGATCGTTGTAGAGATGGATTTCACTGTTGAACGCTGGGCGCGCATCGCAGTCACTCAGCGCCTTCTCGATCCAAATCGGATAATACGCCACAAGATCGTCGTAGCAAAGCATCGTCGCGCCCGGATAACGTCGATAGAGAAACGGATCGGCGCTTGTTTTGGAGCCGTATCCCAGGGACGCCCCTAACTCCGGCTTGATCAGCTCGTCAAAGATCCGGCGATAGAACGATCCGAATTGCGTCTGCGCGAACCGATGATAATCGGTCCAGCCGGGCGCGCCCTCGGCGGGAGCGACGACATCATCGAATGTCTCGAAGTGCGTGTTCCAGTTTTTGTTGAGGTCCGCGATGGCGGGATATTGCGCCTGAAGCCATGCGACAAACGCCTGACGATAGCGCGGGGTCTGCTGAAGATCGGGAGGCGTGATAGGACTGACTTCGTTGCCAAGAATGACTCCGCGCACGCAGGAGCGCCCTTTGAGCGTGGCGACCCAGTCAACGACGAATGGCCGAACGTACTCAACGGAGTCTGTCACCGAGCGTTCGAAATCGCCGCCTTCCGCCGAGCCATACTGAACGTTTTGCAGGAGCCAGACACCCAGCTGATGGCTGTCGCACCAGTTCAGGATGATCTCCACGCGCCGCCGCAGGGGTGACCCGACCGTGGGCAGGGTCCAGATCCAGGAAGAAAGGTTCACATGATCGAAACCGCGATCTTTGATCGTCTGGAGATCGCGGACAATCTCGTCGCCCGTCGCCGTGTCTCCCGGGATGGAGTAGACCACTCCGAAATCCAGCGGCGCTTGCTTAACTGCCGCCGGCGCTCCTGAAGCGCCAAGAGACATTTGCAGGGCAATGGCTATCAAGACAATCACGAGGATGAGCCGCTGAGGCATATCGGCCCCTTCCAATAAACGCCACGAGTCCTGCTTACTGCGGCAGCTTCTTCAGCCATGCGATCGCCTGGGGGATGCCGTCATTGATCATCGAGTCGTGGTGGCCGCCTTTGCGGACGCGGGCGAAGGTGACGCGCGGGTTGGTTTTACGGACAGCCGTGACAAATGTGGAGACGTCCGAGGTCGGGACGTTTGTGTCGTCATCGGCGTGGAAGAGAAAAAGCGGACAGCGCAGCTTGGAAGCCCGCGTGATCGGGGAGGTCTGCCGGAAAAAGGTGGCGATGTCGGGGACGAGCGCGCGGATCGCGGGGATCGCCTTGGCCGAGCGTTTGTAGACATCGCAGATGGGAGCATAGGCAACACACGCTTTGATGCGCGGATCGCTTTCCGCCGCCAGCAGGGCAAGCGTGCCAGCGGAGCTGTGACCGGCGACGTAAATCTTCTTAGGGTCCACTTGCAAGATATTCTTGCGGATATAGTCAACCGCCGCGAAGGTATCCGTAACCCCCGCGTGAGCCTTGCGAAACGCGTCCAGGCCGGCCAATACATCCTCATTCGACGGGTTATCCACCACGGGGCCGTCAATGGAGTACGCCACGACGACAAACCCGGCGCGGACATAGGGCAGCTGCTCGTCACGGTCCTCATCGCTCAGATCCATGCCATAGATCATCGGAGTTCCGGCGGGTGCGATCACGACGCATGGCAGGTTATCTTCGCCCCCCGCCGGCATGTAAACCCAGAGCGTCACCTCCGAGCCCACCGACGTCGTCTGCGTCGTCTCATAAAACTGCACCCCCGGCTCCAGCTCTTTGGCCGCATCACTGTCCTGCGCGTGTGCGGACAGAGCAAGAGAGATCAGCAGTCCCAAACCGAGAATCAGTGCGGCGGCCCAGCGAAAAAGGCTGCGGCCGGCGAATAAATCAACTTTCATATGGATATTGTACCGCAGGAATCCGGCGGTCTTACGTTCAGATCACGTCAATATTTTCACTTACGATGGCGCCGTGGGCGGCGGCGGCCAGACCTCCGGATCGGGCTCAGGCGCGCGCTTCTTGTGGAAACCGGAAATTACTTCTTGTTCGTAGAGCCAAAGCAGCATCGTTTCCGATTCCACCATCGCGCTGCGCGTCTGTCCATGGGCGTACACAAGGCCG
>JAOQAA010000003.1 GCA_025963815.1 Capsulimonas sp. | reverse complement strand
ATACACGCATGGACTCGGTACGCACGCCGATTCGGAAGTACGCGTCACCACGACATCGCCGGCCAAACGTTTCCACGCTTGGGTAGGAGTGGACCGAAACCACGCCACACTGTCCTATCATGGTGATCTCGCGAAATTAATCTTCTCCCTAGAATCTGGCGGCAAGCAGATTTGGGCCAGTCCGCCCCAAACCATTGACGACCAAGCCTACGAAGTCGATGTCCCGCTCCCTAACCTAACCGAGTTTACGCTCAAGGTCCACGCCGTCGACAATATGATCTCGTACGCGCACGCCGACTGGGGCGACGCCCAGGTGGAATGCGCGGGCGGCAAGATGTACTGGGTCGGCGAAACGCTCGCTGAGCAGCAACTTCCGAAGAAAGAGCCGTTTGCTTTTACCTACGACGGCAAGTCTTCGGACGATTTTCTCGCAACATGGCAAGCGGCGGCAAAAACGAGCACACTGTCCAAAGACGTCACGCTCCACACCAAAACCTATCATGATCCCGCGACGGGCCTCACAGTCATCGAAGAACTCAAGCAGTACTCCCAAAATCCCGCCACAGAATGGGTGCTTCGGCTGCGCAACGACGGCAAACAAAATACGCCAATCATTGAGAATGTCCTTCCTCTGCGTCTGGACTGGACGGCGAGCAGCGCCGACAATTTCCTGCACCGCTCCCACGGCTCGCATGGAGAAATCAACGATTTCCGCTATCAAGTCGATCCCGTGCCTCCGACAGAGCCCGGGCTGACGCCGACGGATTTTGAGATGATTGCAGGCGGCGGACGCTCGTCCGACAACTGGATGCCGTACTACAACCTGCAAACGGGCGACAGCGGCGTCGTGGTCGCCATTGGCTGGAGCGGCCAGTGGTCGGCGAGCATCACGCGGGGCTACGAGGATCGAATCCCGCTCACCGCTGGCTTGCAGAAAATGCATTTTAGTCTCGCGCCGGGCGAAGAGATCCGCACGCCCAGCATTGCCCTTGTCTTCTGGAACGGGCAGGCCATCAATGGGAGCAATAACCTGCGCAAGTTCATCATCGACCATCACAGCCCGCGCGTGGACGGCAAGCTTCAGACCCCGCCGCTCACACACGGCGCCTGGGGCGGCGTGAAGGATGTCACCACGCTGGGCGCCATTCAGCACATAAAAGACTTAGGCCTGAAATACGACTACTTCTGGATCGACGCGGGCTGGTACGGTGCCGCCGAAGGCTTCTCGGAGCAGGAGGCGAGCGCGAAATGGTACGATCAGGTTGGCAGCTGGAACCCGAACCCCATCGCCCACCCGCACGGCATGCGGCCGATCAGCGACGCCGCCCACGCCGCCGGAATGAAGTTCCTGCTCTGGTTCGAACCCGAGCGCGCCATGCTGGGGACCACCCTGCCGACAGAGCATCCGGACTGGTTCCTCAGCCTGGGAGATTCCAGCGACAAACGACGCCTGCTGAACCTTGGCAATCCAGAGGCCCTCAAGTGGCTAATCGAGTTCACATCCACCATGATCAAGGATTACCGGGTCGACTGCCTGCGTCAGGATTTCAACGTCGCGCCTCTGGAGTTCTGGCAAAAAGCCGACACTCCCGACCGCATGGGCCTGACGGAAACCAAGCACATCATGGGCCTGTACGCCTTCTGGGATGAGCTGCGCCGACGCTTCCCGAACTTACTCATCGACAACTGCGCCAGCGGCGGCCGCCGCCTCGACATCGAACTTGCCGGCCGCGCCATCCCGCTCTGGCGCAGCGACTATCTGTCCCTGGGCGGCGAAAACCCGCTCGGCGTTCAGCTCCACACCCTTGGCCTCTCTTACTGGCTGCCCCTGCACGGGACCACGCCGCAGTCGCGCCCCGGCGACCTCTACAACTTCCACGGAGCCCTCAGCGCCGCGATGGGCTTGGGCGTTCCCGATGATCTGACACATTACTCACTCGCTTACCACCGCGCCCGCATGGCGGACTACAACCGCGCCCGCCCGTACTACGAGGGCAGCTACTACCCGCTCACGCCGTACTCGTCGGAAGAAAACGTATGGGGCGCCTACCAGATGCACCGGGACGATCTTGGCGGCGGCCTCCTCGTCGCCCTGCGCCGCGCCGCGTGCCCCTACTCCTCGGCGACGTTCCCGCTCAGTGGTCTCGACCCAGCCGCGCAGTATGCGTTCGAGGATACAGTCAGCGGCAAGAAATGGCGCATGAGCGGACAAGAGGCGATGGAAAAGGGAGTGGCGATTACGCTGGAGCCCCCGAAGAGCAGCGTCCTGCTGTTTTATGGGAAGGTGGGCAGGTGATGCGGAAATTGCTCTGAATTTTGTTCCGTAACCGCCACCGGGTGGCATGCCAGTCTATACACAAAGCCGCCGGCATGCCACCCAGTATTCGATGTTAACGTCTACCCCATCGGCGTCCACCGCACAACTTCATAACGCTCCGGCCCCGTGTAGCCGCCCTTCGTGACAATCTCGCCCTTGCCCCCATTCCAACTCAGCGTCACCCGGTTCAGCGCGCCGTGCTCGTAATCATAAGTCTCGCCATCGTCGGCGTAGAGTGTGACTGGCGTTGGCGTGTCGCCGTAAACGCGCACAATCAGCGCGAAGCGCGTGTCGGAGGTGACGTGTTCGATGGGCTCGGCCAGCGGCAGGAGGGTATTGTCTCGGACGTATAAGGGAACCTGGTCCAGCGGCTTGGAGACGCCTTCGATCTTGCGGCCGCCGGCAAGTTTTTCTCCGGTCCAGTAGTCGTACCAGAGACCTGGAGGCAGGTAGACGTCCCGGTTGGTCTGTCCCGTAAACATTGGGGCGACCATCAGTGACGGGCCGCAGAGAAACTGATCGTCCACGGCGTGTGACGCCTTGTCGTCGGGCCAATCCATCACCAGCGCCCGCGTCGGCGGCGTTCCAGTCTCGGCATAGCTGTGAAACGCGGAGTACAGATAGGGAAGCAGGGACATGCGCAATTGAAAGAGACTGCGAACGGCGTCAGTGGTCGATGCTTGCTCCGGCATCGGCTCGCCAGCGTTGTTCTTATCCCGGTTCACTTGTATCCATGGGGGCAAGGCAATGTACCAGGCGTTCACCATCGCGTAGGGTGAGAAGATGACCGTTCCAATGCGGCGGCACAGTTCTTCAGGTGAGCCGGCGTCGCGCACTTCGGGGGTCCAGAGCAATCCAGAGAACCCCGCGTTGACGAGGCCGCGCACGTAGCAGCGGTGATCGTAGCTATCGCTGTAAACGACATAGGGCAGCGGCGCGGCCAGCGCGTGAGCGTTGCGAACCAATCCCCAGGTGCGCTTGTTCCGGCGGCGCAGCGGCTCCCACATCGTCTGCTGGTAAAGCGCGCCGATGAGCGAGTGATACTGCTCGCCGTCCAGCCCAGACGGGAACGAAGATGCTTCCGGAAATGACCATGGCGTGGCGCTATCGGGCTGATTATCGCATTCGTCGAGCTTGACCGAATCCGCGCCTTTCGCATACAGGACCTTGTCTTGATAGCGACCAAAGATCGTGCGGGCGCTCTTGCCGGCGAAGTCGGGAACGAGCCCGTCCCACACGCGATAGTCACCCGAAAACGGCTCCAGATCTTTGTGGATCGGAGAACTGGAGTGCGTAAAGGCGTGCTCCCAGAAGCTCGTCCGGTATCCCAGCCCGCGCATCTCCCGAATAAACCCATCGGGATTGGGGAATTTGCCGGTGTTCCAAACGAAGCTGCACGAGTAGGTCTTGGTCTGCCATCCCGGCTCGACGCCCCAGATGTCGCACGGCATCTTCTCATCGCGCAGGGTTTGCGCGAGCTTCAAAGAGTCGGCGGCGCTGAAATCTCCCTTGCCCCGGTACGCCACGCCCAACCCCCAGAGCGGCGGCGGCGCGCCGCCACCGGAGAATAAGTTATATCGACACACGGCGTCGCCCATCGCCGGACCACCGAAGATATAGACATCCACGCCTTCCGCCGACGGAACATCCACCAGCATCGTCTTGGCGCTGAGCGTCCGCTGACGATACAGATCCTGCGTGTTGTCGGCCGGTCCGCCGCCGGCCCCGGTTGCGCCACGCACGGCGGTCGGCGCCACGTTGCCGGAATAAAACGAGGCATAGCGGGCCGTATCCATATACACGCCGTAGCCTTCCGTTGAGACGTAAAATGGGACGGGAGCGTGGGAATCACCCAGACTTCCCTCCGGGTCGTCCGAAGGGCGCAGAAAAACACGCCGGTCGGTCTTGTCGAACAGCTTTGTGTTCAGGCCAAAGCCAAAGATCCGTTCCTCGGTCGTCATCGGCAGCGTCACGGCGCAGCCGCGTCCCGTCGTCCGAAAGGTAATGTCATCGAGTGAAAACGGAGGCTGGTCACAGGGCGTCAAAGACGAGAAGCCTTCTTTGTGAATTGGCGCCGTGCGAAAACTGAGCGGCGTCAGCTTTTCCGGTTTTCCAAAGCGAATGCGCCAGACGCCCGGGGCCACTTGCTCCGCTTTGCCGCCGCCACTTCCACCATGTTTCATTGTCGCCGCCTCCACGCGTCCCACTGTCCTGGAAGCGTCGTCCCAATCGGTCACAGCGGCGGCAGTCGCAACTGCCGCCAGCCCTATCAATTGCCGTCGCGTCATTTTCTCGATGTTCATTGATGATCCGATTTCACCCATCCCATATGCTGCGAACATTCTATGACATGCGCGCCGCCGCCGTCAAGCCTTAAAAACATTCGTGGACAGTAATGACGCAGGAACATCGCGGCGCATCATCGAACCTGCGCCCATGAATCCATTGCCTCATCTCCAGCGCACCGGCGGAGGCGCGCAGCTCATCGTCGAGGGCGCGCCGTTTCTGATGCTCGCCGGCGAAGTCCATAACTCCAGCTCCAGCAGCCTCGCCTACATGGAGCGTGTCTGGGAGCGCATGGCGGCGCTTCACTGCAACACAGCGCTGACCCCAATCAGCTGGGAACTGATTGAGCCAACGGAAGGAGAGTTCGATTTCACGCTCGTAGACGGCCTTCTGGAAGGCGCGCGGCGGCACAATTTGCGGCTCGTCCCGCTCTGGTTCGGCGCCTTCAAAAACGGGCGCTCGACCTATGCCCCGGAATGGGTCAAAACAAATCCTCAGCGCTTCGTCCACGCGCAGTCGCATCCTGGCCACGATGTGCTGCCCCTGAGCTGCTTTTGCGAGGAAACCATAGGAGCCGACTCGCGCGCCTTCGGCGCACTGATGCGTCATCTGCGCAAGGTAGACGCCGAGCAGCAAACGGCGATTATGGTTCAGGTAGAAAATGAGGTCGGCCTGATGCGCGCCCCCCGCGACTTTTCCGCGCCTGCCGAACGCGTCTTCGCACAGCCGGTCCCGTCTTCCCTCGTCGATTATTTGAGCACCCATACCAAAACACTTCATCCCGCGCTCTCCCAAATACAATTCGATGACACCCCAAGCATGACCTGGAGCGATATGTTCGGCGGCGACGCCAACGAGGCGTTCATGTCCTGGGGCTTCGGGCGCTTTGTCGGCCGCGTCGCCGAAGCAGGCCGGACTGCGTATCCCCTGCCCCACTTCGCCAACGCCTGGCTCGTGCAGTACGAAGGCCAGCCGGCGGGCGAATACCCCAACGGCGGTCCCGTCTCGCGCATGATGGACATCTGGCGCGCCGCCGCGCCGGCGATCGAATTCCTCGCCCCAGACATCTACATTGACGACTTCGCCGGCGTCTGCGCCGACTACGCCCGCTCCGGCAATCCCCTCTTCATTCCCGAAGCCCGCCGCGACCACACAGCGCCCGCCGGCGCCTTCTACGCCATCGGCGAGCACTCCGCGCTCGGCTTCTCGCCCTTCGGCATCGAAAGCATCGGCGGCGCCATTGAAGAGGCCATTGCCGGCCCGGTCGCGGACGCCTCTCTCGGCATCCAGACCGATCCCAGCGGCCTCCTCCTCACCCGAACCTATCGCCTGCTGTCCCATATGGCGCCGATCATCGCGCAGCATCAGAACAAGGGATCCATGCGCGGCATTCTCCAAAGATCCGCCCCCGACATGGGATTGGACCTCGGCGGCTATCGCCTGCAAGTCAAGTTTCCCACTCCCCTCACTCCCGGCCAGCCCCCGGCAGGCGGCCTGATCATCGCGTTGGGGGAGGGCGACTATCTCATCGCCGGCTTCGGCTTCTCGGTCCAATTTCATCCCGCCCCCGGCAGCCCCAGCGAAGTCGATTTCCTGGAAATCTCCGAGGGAGACTATCGTCACGGCGAATGGCTCCCCGGCAGAAGACTCAACGGCGACGAATACGGCGTCCAGCTAGGCGCGGCGCCCTGCGTGCGGCGCGTGCGCGTCTATGAGCATAATCCGCCCATTTGATCGCCGGCAAATGGCGATGCAACCTTTCTCCACCCTCTGGGTCTCATTTGCCGAGAGACCAATCAGGAGAACGGATCATGCTTCGACAGAAATATGTGGGATATCTTGCGGCGTGGCTTGCGATTGCCAGCCTTCCCGCCATCACCGGGTGCGCGGCGAAGCCGAAACAAAGCGAGATCGGCGCCGAGATGCAGCGTCTCAAATCTTCCAAAGATCCAAAGATGCAGGCCGTGTGGCGGCTAATCGAAAGCGGCCCAAAGGATTTGGCCGCTGAAATCGCCGCCGCACGCAGTGAAGGCATGGATATCTACGCCGCTCCCCCAGTCATCCCAGCCGACGAGGACGCGGCGCCAATATACGCCAAGTGGAACACCCTCCGCAAAGCCAAGATCGTACGGATGCCGAATTATTCATCCGTTCCCAGCTTAAGGTTTGCCTATACCCCCGAACAGATCTCCGTCCTGGAGCATCTCGTCGACGACAACCCGGACTGCTTCACGCTGCTTCACGAGGCTACGGATCGACCGAAATATACGCCTCCCGCCGACGGAACTTCCGGCTGGGCGGGTCTGCGCGAAGGAGCGCGCGAGATCGTGCTCGAGAGTTTCGTCGAGGCAAACCGAGGCCACACCTCTCTGGCGATCCAAAATCAAAGCCGGGCATTCCATATTGCCGCACATGTCGCGTCCCAAGGAAACATGGGCGGCTGGATGACCGGCAGGTCTATCGAAAACATTGCGCTCTCCGGAATGCGACAAATTCTGCTGCGAACCGGGCCGGACATCAAGGCCAACCGACAAGTGGCGCAGGAGCTTCGCGCCTCTCTCCCCAATCTTTCCCTCAAAGCAGCGCTGACAGGCGATCTAAGGACGCATCACTTAGAACTTGAGAAACTGCGTCGTGGCTCAGATTCCGAAATCGATCGCTTTATTCGTCAAGACTACGATTCTGACACGAAGGTCTCCGCGCCTCCCCTCACCGCAGAGGACAAGAAGGTCGCACTGAACCTGATTGATGCATCCGAAGCGCGTTTCATAAGAGACCTTCGCAAACTGATTGCGGCAGCCGACAAGCCAATTTCGTTTCGTCGAAGGACTTTTCTTGAGGTAATGCAGGCCAGCCCTGACGACGCGGGGCCGCTAGGACGACTCAATCAATTCCACACGATTGGAGCCATGTTCAGCACAACCTCCCTGCCGTGGGACCAATCGGATACTCTGCTGCACGCAAACGAGCAAGTAACGCTCGCCGCCGCTGCAATTTTGGAGACGAAGGCGCAAACAGGGCAGTATC
The DNA here is from genome assembly GCA_025963815.1 of Capsulimonas sp. Taxonomy (GTDB): domain Bacteria; phylum Armatimonadota; class Armatimonadia; order Armatimonadales; family Capsulimonadaceae; genus Capsulimonas. The sequence continues at coordinate 4,378 of JAOQAA010000003.1, read as the reverse complement.
CCGCCACGCTTCCCGAAGGCTTTGTCGATCCGTTTACGGACAAGCCATTGATCTATCATCGTGAAGGGGACAACGGGTTTGTTGTTTATAGTGTCGGAGCCGACGGCAAGTACGATGGACAAGCAAGCAGCGAGGCCCGACTGATGAAGCAGGCCATGTTTCGTTACCCCGCGCCGCCTCCGATCCCGCTGCCGGCGTGGATGAACAAGTGATCGGATTTTCTTAATCACATTAAGAAGGAAAAAGCCCTGAGCAGGACGAAACCTCAAGCACTATGTTGACCAACGATCAGGCTTTAGAGATTTTCAAGGAATCGGGCGCGCTGCTGGAGGGACATTTCCTCCTGGCGTCCGGATATCACAGTGCGACCTACCTGGAGAAATTTCAGGTATTGCAGTTCCCCCAGCATGTCGAGCGGCTCTGCCGCGAGATCGCCGAGCGCTTCAAGGACAAAGAGGTGGAGCTCGTGGTCGGACCGACCACGGGCGGGATGCTGCTGGCTTATGAAGTCGCCAAGCACCTCGGGACACGCAGCATCTTCGCGGAGCGCGGCGACGACGGTGTGGGACGCGTTTTCCGTCGCGGCTTCCAGATCACGCCCGGCGAGCGCGTTTTAGTAGTCGATGATATTCTGACCACCGGCGGCAGTGTTCGTGACACGATCGACGCGGTGCGGCTGCATGAAGGCGACCTGATGGGCGTCGCGGTCCTCGCGGACCGCAGCGGCGGCAAGACCCAGTTCGGCGTTCCGCTGGAGGCGCTGCTGACGCTGGACGTGGAGAAGTTCGCGCCCGACGCCCTGCCGGAATGGCTCGCCGCCATTCCATTGACCGAACGCGGCAGCAGCCAGCTGCTAAAGCCCGGCGCTTAGTCGCCAGCTCGCGGCTACACGCGCTTATCCGGCGTATTCGTATTCACTAATATAGAGATAATCAACACCGATGCCTATGTCTCCTGATCTTGCGACCCCGATTGACGGCGCCAGCGTCGCCAGCGCTTCGTACCGGCTGAGCAGCGCCGGGTTCCTGCCGCGCGCCCGTGATTGGCAGGTACAGCTTTACGAGAGACTGTCGCAGCAGGAAAGCGACGCCGGGTACCTGCTGCTGGCGCCCTGCGGCGCCGGCAAAACGGAATCCGTGGTGATTCCCGCGCTGGGCCTGCGCCGGGGCGGCGCGCCGAGGCGGCTGTTCCTGATTGCTCAGGACGGCTCACCGCTGGATGATTATCTCTATCGAATGGGGCCGTACTTGAAGTCCTGGGCTTCGTCCGATGAAGTCCCCCGAACCTTGATCGTCGTTCCCGATGGGCCGGGCGAGGAAGTATTCGGCATTCGGTACTGCGCGGATGGAACGGAAGAACCGACAGAGGAAATGAACCCGCTCGAAGCGGATGTCGATCTGGTGGTGACGACGTTCCATCGGTTCCTCGACCTCTTCTTCGGCGGCGGCGGCGTCCATGGACTGGCGTCCTCCTTTGCGCCCACGGAAGGCGGTCTGCGCCGGGATCTTTTCTTCTTCGACGAAGCACACGGCTACTCCGTCGACGCATTCTCACGCTTCCACCGCTTGGTGGAGTTCTTATTCGCTCAGGATACGGACGTTATTATCTCAAGCAGCACCATGCCATTGCCGTTCCAGGAAGAACTCAGCTTTCTCGAACCGATCGATGCGCCAGGAATTGCGAACGCCGCCGCTCCCACGATCCAATTTATCGCCACCGACGATGCTCTGGATGAGATCGAGCAGCAGATCCGGCGCTCCTACTATATCAATTCGCGCGTCTTCGGCGTCTGCGAAACGCCCGTGGACGCCGACACTTTGCGATCGCGACTGGTCGGCTCATATCCGCACAGCGTCTTTTTGTACCATCAGGGCCAGCCTGCTTCCGAGCGGCGGCGCATCTATGCACAGCTGCGCGAGCTGGAAAAAGAAGGCGAAGGATACTTGCTGCTCACGACCGGAGACGCCGTGGAGAACAGCGATCTCGACGCCACGGTGCTGATCAGCACCGTATGCCCGCCCGAAAACCTCATTCGCCGCGCGGGACGCTGCAACCGGCGCGGCGATCTGCCCGACGCAAAGCTCGTCGTCGTAGGCGCAAGGATTGAGCATGCCTCACGGACACTGAACGCCACTCAGGAAAGCTCCTACCTCGCGTATCTCGTCACCGCGCAGGATATTGTATTTTTGCCGGAAGAGTGGCGGCGGTTCATCTAAAAATAAATTTCCCATAACCGCGCAACGTTTGCGTCACAGATGCGTTGATGTGGATATGGATACCATCAATACATACTTCGCAGCGCCCTTCGCGTGGATGTTCGCCGGCATTGCGGTCATTTTCGCGTTTGGCCTTCTGCCGAAGCTGGCAAGCCGATTTTATCCGGCGTCGCCCGCTTTCCGCGTGCGTTTAGCGGCGCCGATCATCTTCGCGCTTCTGGCGGTCGCCTGCGCACTTGGGATCGCCATCCAAACACTCTCCGCCATCACCATCGCCGGCCTAACGCTAATTATCGGGCGGCGGCGGCGAGTATAACTTTTTCACACACCATTGACAAAAAGAGATGTGCGCGGGTACTATTGAAATCTAACTTAGTTAGATTTATTTACGGAGCGGCGAGCGACGAAGAATTCCAACTTTTTTTGACGCAAAAAATCTAACTTAGTTAGATTTCAACGGTACTGAGAGGATCAGGTCAGCGCAATGGACGAAAACACACAGCATAATAAGCCCACACAGGCGAAGGTCGCCGGCTCCGCTTGCCCGGAAGTGGTCGAAGTCGTCATGCCAAAAATTACGGAGCCGAGCGGTTTCTTGATCAGACGCAGGCCATGCGAAGAGCCGGGGGCCGGTCAGGTCTTGGTGCGCGTCGAGGCGACTGGCGTTTCGTTTGCGGAGCAGTCGATGCGGCGTGGACGCTACCCTGGGCAGCCGAAGTTCCCATTTGTCCCTGGATACGATCTGGTGGGAGTGGTGCTGCGGGTTGGACCAGGCGTCTCCCCCACCCTGGTCGGCGCGCGCATCGCCGCCCTGACAAAGACCGGCGGCTGGACCAACCTCGCCCTGCTCCCGGCGAAGGAAGTCATGCCCATTCCCAACACGGTCGACGCCGCCGAGGCGGAAGCGCTCGTGGTGAACGGCGTCACGGCCTGGCAGATGCTTCATCGCAGCGCGCGCGTCAAATCCGGCCAGACAGTACTCATTCACGGCGCAAACGGCGGTGTCGGCACGATCCTGGCGCAGATGGCGATTGAAGCCGGCGCGACGGTGATTGGAACCGCAGCGCCGCGCCATCATGATGCGCTTCGAGCGCTTGGGGTGGAGCCTCTCGATTACAAGGATCCCAATCTTCTGGAGAGGATCCGACGGATCGCGCCCGACGGCGTGAACGCCGCGTTCGATCCGATTGGCGGCAAAAGCGCCGAAATCTCCTTCCAGACGCTAGGCCGCGCCGGCGTGCTGGTGAGTTACGGGATCGCCGGCGAACTGAAGGGCGCGGGCTTAGTCGTGATCCCATTTCTGAAGCATGTCGCGCGTCTGCTCTGGTGGAGCGTCGTTCCAAACGGACGGAGAACGATATTCTACAACGTCTGGGCGGGACATACCGTGCAGCGCGGCGCGTTCTACAATCGCTTGAAGGAGGATTACAGCCGTGTCGTCAGCCTGCTGCAAAGTGGGAAGCTGACGCCGCAAATCGCGGCCCGATTCCCACTGGAACAGGCCGTGGCGGCCATGGAGCTTGCGGAGTCTCGAACCGCGTACGGTAAAGTCATTCTCATACCCGACTAGGCGGCCGCCCGGATCGCCAAACTGCCAGCCATTATTTTCCGCCGCTTTGAATAATTGTACAAATTCTGGGTATAAGTATTACCAGAAGGCGGTGTGAAGATGCGGCTGGGATTTGCGGTCAAGGTGCTGGGCGCGGGCGGAAATCAAACCACGGTGGACCCTGTGTCCACGCTCAAGTCCAACGACGCGCGCCGATGGCAAAGCGAACCGCATGTGCGTCAGTCTATTGAGTATGTCGCCGAGATTTTTTACTACCTCGCAAAGAACGATATCCACATGTATCGGATGTCGTCGGACTTTGCACCCTATCTCACGCATCCTGATCTTCCACAGTTTCACAATCAGCTGACCGAAGCCGCCGGCGAGCTTGCGGAGCTGGGCGCGCTGGCGCGTAAGTACGATATTCGTCTCAGCCTGCACCCCTCGCAATATATTCTTCTGAACGCTCTCGACGAAGAAGTGGCGCGTAAATCGATTATGGATTTGAATGCGCAGGCGCAGATTCTGGACGCCATGGGCTGCGGTCCGGAAGCGGTCGTCGTAACGCATGTCGGCGGCGTGTACGGGGAACACGACGTGAGCTTACAGCGTT
>JAOQAA010000719.1 GCA_025963815.1 Capsulimonas sp. | reverse complement strand
CCCTTCCCTGCTTCAAGGGAGGGGTGGCGCGAAGCGACGGGGTGGGGCATACGCGGGGCGCACGAAGGCCGGGGGGCATCGGCGAAGCATCTTGTAGGGCCTCGGTTTTGGCGAGGAAGGAACAGACGATGGAAAGTAACGCTCAAGCGGCCGTGACCGTCAGCCAGAAACCCGAGCCGCCGGTCAAGGCGGTGAAACGCCGCCGGCCCGGCCTGTTCCGACTCGGCGATGAGATCCCGCGCTCGGCGTACACGGCTATCGCCGCCGCGTCGTTTATCATCCCCCTGATCGCGTGGTTTGTCTGCTCGGCGAGGGGGTGGGTGAGTCCGCTGATCCTGCCGATGCCGATGGCTGTCGTGGAGGCGTTCCATCGTCTTTGGGCGAACGGCACGCTGCTGCCCGATATTCAGATCAGCGTTTATCGCATCAGCATGGGGTTTTTACTGTCGGCTGTGCTCGCGATCCCGATGGGGATTTTTATGGGCGCCTACAAAAGCGTGGAAGCCGCGCACGAGCCGTTCGTCGGTTTTATCCGCTATGTTCCCGTGCCGGCTCTGATCCCGCTGGTCATGGTCATCGCCGGTCTCGACGAACCGGCGAAGATCTTGTTGATCTTTCTGGGCACCTACTTCCAAATGGTGCTGATCGTGGCCGATGTGACGCGTCAGGTTCCGCGCGACTTGATCAACGCCGCGCGCACGCTCGGCGCCAAGCGCTGGCAGCTTTTGTTCAGTGTGCTCGTGCCGGCGACCTTACCCGGTCTGCTCGATACCTGCCGCACGATGATCGGATGGGCTTGGACCTATCTGGTGATTGCCGAAGTTGTCGCTGCCAACACCGGGCTGGGGTATCGCATTCTGAAAGCCCAGCGCTTTCTGCGCACCGATGAGATCTTCGTCGGCATCCTGACTTTGGGCATCCTAGGACTGCTGACGGACCTGGCGTTCAAATTACTCCAGCCCCGCCTGCTGCCCTGGGCGGAAGTGAATAAGAATTAGCGAGGGCGAACGATGTCCGTCAATATCTCTCCATCCAATAGAATCACTCCCGCGCCGCTGGTCACGGCGGAGGACCCGAACGCCGGGCCGATCCTGCGGGTCGAAGGCGTCGGCAAGGATTTCAAAACCAAGGACGGGCCGCTGACGGTGCTTCAGCCGACCTCGTTTACGATGGACACGAGCGAGCGGGTCAGCATCGTCGGACCGTCGGGCTGCGGGAAATCGACCCTGCTGCACATCGTCGGCGGACTGATTGAGCCGACGATGGGGTCCGTATATCTAGACGGTGTCGAAGTCCATGAGCCGAGCCGCGAGCGTGGCATGGTGTTTCAGGCGTACACGCTGTTCCCGTGGCGGACGGTTTACCAGAACGTGCAGTTCGGCCTGGAGATGCGCGGCCTGCCGCGCAAGGGACGAGAGCGCATCGCCGACAAGTTTCTGGAGGCGGTGGGTCTTCAGGATTTCAAAAACCACTATCCCAAGCAGCTCTCGGGAGGCATGCGCCAGCGCGTCGCCATCGCCCGCGCCCTCGCGAACGCTCCACGTATCTTACTGATGGACGAGCCGTTCGGAGCGCTCGACGCCCAGACGCGCGCCGTCATGCAGGATCTGCTGCTGGACATCCGGCGGCGCGAGCGCATCACAACGCTCTTCATCACGCATGACATTGACGAGGCCGTTTATCTCAGCGACCGTATCTTCGTGATGACGGCGCGGCCCGGGCATATGAAGGCGGAGATCAACGTCCCATTCGGCCCGGATCGCAGCGACGCTCTGCGAAATGCCCCAGAGTTCCTAGCAATTCGCAAACAAGTCCACGAATTGCTCTATGAAGAAGGGAAAGCCGTGGTCGATGCGGAAATCGCGAGCGGAAGCAAGAAGTAAAAGCATTCCAGAATTAGAAAGGTAATATCGATGAGTGAATCCCGTGCATTTCGCGTCGGCGTGGCCGGGCCGGTGGGCAGCGGCAAGACCGCGCTGGTGGACTGTTTGAGCAGAGCGCTGTCAGCAAAGTACAGCCTGGCGGTCGTGACCAACGACATCTACACGAAAGAGGATGCGGAGTTCCTGCTACGGCAGGGAACGCTTCCGATGGAGCGCGTGCGCGGCGTGGAGACCGGCGGGTGCCCGCACGCGGCTATCCGTGAGGACGCTTCCATGAACCTGGAGGCCATCGCCGACCTGGAGGATACGCTGCCTGGGCTGGAATTGATCTTTGTCGAGAGTGGGGGAGATAATCTCGCGGCGTCATTCAGCCCCGAACTCGTCGATGTCGCGATCTATGTGATCGACGTCTCCGGCGGCGACAAGATCCCGCGCAAGGGCGGCCCGGGCATCATGCGCTCGGACCTGCTGCTGATCAACAAGACCGATCTGGCCCCGTTGGTCGGCGCGTCGCTCGAAGTGATGGACCGCGACTCGCGCAAGATGCGCGGCGATCTGCCGTTTCTTTTCACGAATATGAAGAGCGGCGAGGGACTGAACTCGGTCATCGACTGGCTGGAGGCGAAGATCGCCTCGCCGCAGTGGAAGACGATCATCGACGCCCATGCGCCGTATGTCGGCCGCCCACATTCGCACGATCATGACGACGATCATTCGCACGATCACAGTCACGCCAACGGACACGTCCACTCGCATGTCCATTGAACTCCTGCGCCTGATGCAGATCGCCGACAGCGCCGTGCCGATTGGCGCGGCTTCGCATTCGTTCGGGATCGAGACACTGACGGATGAAGGTTCGCTGACAGTCGAGCGCTTGTCCGAGTTCCTGGACGCGTATCTCGCCGAAACCGGCGCGCTGGACGCCTCCTGGTGCCGCGCCGGCTGGCGGCTCGCTCGCACGCCCCTGATTGAGTTCACGTCGGAGTGGACGCGTCTCAGCGACAAAATCGGCGCGCGAAAGCCTGCGCGCGAAGGGCGGGAAGCGAGCGCCATGCTCGGTCGGCGTTTGCTGCAATTAGTGGACGGCCTGACGCCCGGCCATCCCAGCATCGGAGAAGCCGTGCGCTTGACAAAGCAATCCGCGATCCCCGCGCACCACGCCGCCGTCTTTGGCCTCGCGGGCGCCGCGCTGCGCTGTCCCGAAGACTTAGTCGCACAGACATACTTGCAGCAGAACGTGATGGGCTTGGTCTCGGCGTGCCAGCGCTTGCTGCCGCTGGGCCAGACTGCCGCTGGATTCTTGCTCTGGGATTTAAAGCCCGCCCTAATCCGCGCCGCCGCGCCGTCTGATGAGGAAGAAATCGCTTGCTTCACGCCCTCGATCGATCTGGCGGGGATGCGCCATCCATGGCTGACGACCCGCCTGTTCATCAGTTAGACGACCCGAAGCGCCGTGTGGACGGGGCTCTGTCTCTGACATTCGGCGTCAGCGCCCAGGGTCGGACTTACCTGCGTGAGCAGTCGCATCGCCCGCCTCTGCAAATTGTCCGCGCCTTTCGCCAGCCGGACGGCGGCGTGCTGACCCACTTGCACAACGTCTCCGGCGGCATTCTAGGCGGCGATCGTTTGACCCAGGAGTTCATGGTAGACGCTGGCGCGCACGTCCAATTGACGACGACCAGCGCCACGCGCATTTACCGCGCGCGTGAGGGCGACGCCGAGGCGCTGCAAACGACGCGAATTGTCGTCGGCCCCGGCGGCCTCTTAGAGTATTTGCCCGACACGACGATCCCGTTTGCCGGCGCTCGCTACTGGCAGGAGACGACCATTGATCTGGCCCAAGACGCCGGACTCTTCTGGTGGGAGACGCTCGCCTCCGGCCGCGCCGCGCAGGGCGAGATTTTTGCTTACGAATCCGTTGTCCTGCGCGCCGTGATCCGCGCTAACGGCCGCGAGATCGCCGCCGAGCATTTGCGTCTGGAGCCGGCGCGCACGCCGCTCACTTCGCCCGTGCGTCTTGGCGTCTATCGTTACTTTACGACTTTCTATGCTTGCCGCGTCGGCGCCTCGCCGCAGCAATTGCGCCAATTAGAAACGGACCTGAACGCAATCGCCGAGGAGCGTACGACTCTGGGTTCGGATGTCTGGGGCGTCAGCACGCTGCCGGCGCACGGCGTCTGCATCCGAGGCATGAGCGTGCGCGGTCTGCGCATCGCCGCCGACCTCTACGCCTTCTGGGACTGCGCTCGCCGCGCCCTTTATGGAACTGGCGCCGTGGCTCCGCGAAAGATCAATTGATGAAACGCTTGAAACCGACCGACTGGAGAACCGCCCATGCATCTCACCCCGCGTGAGCAGGAAAAACTCATGCTCTTTTGCGCCAGCGAGCTCGCGCGCAAGCGTCAGGCGCGCGGCCTCAAACTGAACTATCCCGAAGCCGTCGCTATTCTCAGCGCCGAGATCATGGAGATGGCGCGCGATGGCAAAAGCGTCGCCGAGATCATGTCGCTTGGGAATACTATTCTTAAGCGTGAGGATGTCATGGACGGCATTCCCGAGATGATCCACGAGGTGCAGGTCGAGGCGACGTTTCCCGATGGGACAAAGCTGGTGACGCTGCACGAGCCGATACATTAGGGATCTATTCCCCCGCGCTAAAGCACCGGGGGAATAGGTCCCAGGAGACCCCCGCCCATGATCCCCGGAGAAATCTGGACCGAGCCCGGCGACATTGTCGCCAACGTCGATCGTCCAATCACGAAAGTCATCGTCAGCCATACCGGCGACCGGCCGATCCAAATCGGCAGCCATTATCACTTCTTCGAAGTCAACACGGCGCTGACGTTCGACCGCGACGCGGCGCGCGGGATGCGATTGAACATCGCCGCCGGGACCGCCGTGCGCTTTGAGCCGGGCGAGGAAAAAGAAGTTGCCCTTGTGCCGTTTGCCGGCGATCGCATTGTCTTCGGTCACAACGCGCTGGTGTCCGGCCCGCTCGACGCCGTTTCAGGAGATGCTGTATGAGCCTCGAAATTCCACGCGCCATGTACGCCGACCTGTATGGCCCGACCACGGGGGATCGAGTTCGTCTCGCCGACACGGAGCTGATCGTCGAGGTGGAGCGTGACTTCACGACCTACGGTGACGAGATTACGTTTGGCGGCGGCAAGGTAATCCGTGACGGCATGGGGCAGAGCAGCACCGCCACACGCGCGCATGGCGGCGTGCTGGATCTGGTGATTACCAACGCCTTGGTGATCGATCACTGGGGGATCGTCAAGGGAGATATCGGTGTACGTGATGGCCGCATCGTGAAGGTCGGCAAGGCGGGGAACCCAGATACGATGGCGGGCGTCGATCCCGAGTTGGTAGTTGGGGCGAGTACGGAAGTCATCGCGGGCGAGCATTTGATCGTGACGGCGGGCGCGATCGACAGCCACATTCACTTTATCTGTCCGCAGCAGATTTACGAGGCGCTGTCGGGCGGCATTACGACGATGATTGGCGGCGGCACGGGGCCGGCGACTGGGACCAACGCGACGACCTGTACCCCCGGCGCCTGGAACATGGCGCGGATGCTTCAGTCGGCGGACGCCTGGCCAATCAACTTCGGCTTTCTGGGCAAGGGCAACGCCTCGGCCGCCGCGCCTCTGGAAGAGCAGATCCGGGCGGGCGCCTGCGGCCTGAAGCTGCACGAAGACTGGGGAACGACGCCCGCCGCGATCGATATGTGCCTGACCGTCGCGGACCAGTTCGACGTGCAAGTGGCCATCCATACGGACACGATCAACGAGGCGGGGTATCTCGAGAACACTGTTGCGGCGATTGCGGGACGGGCGATTCACACATATCACACCGAAGGGGCGGGGGGCGGACACGCGCCGGACATCATCAAGATCGCGAGCTATCCCAATATCCTGCCGTCGTCTACCAATCCCACGCGGCCTTACACGGTGAACACCATCGCCGAGCATCTGGACATGCTGATGGTCTGCCACCATCTCAATCCGCAAGTCCCCGAAGATGTCGCGTTCGCTGAGAGCCGTATTCGTCCTGAGACCATCGCCGCCGAGGACATTCTCCATGACCTGGGCGTTATCAGCATGATCTCCAGCGACTCGCAGGCGATGGGCCGCATTGGGGAAGTCGTGATGCGCTGCTGGCAGACGGCGCACAAGATGAAGACCCAGCGCGGGGCGCTGGCGGGCGATTCGTCGCGCAATGACAACACACGCGTGAAGCGCTATATCGCCAAGTACACCATCAACCCGGCGCGCACGCATGGAATCGCGCAGCACATCGGGTCGATCGAGCCGGGGAAACTGGCGGACTTAGTTCTTTGGAAGCCGGCGTTCTTCGGCGTCAAACCCGAAATGGTAGTCAAGGGCGGATTCATCGCCTGGGCGGCGATGGGCGATCCCAACGCCTCCATTCCCACGCCGCAGCCGGTGATTTATCGTCCGATGTTCGGCGCCTTCGGCGGCGCGATTGCGCCGACTTCGCTCACGTTTGTCTCCCAGGCGTCTCTGGATGAAGGCATTCCCGAGAGCATTGGGCTGCGCAAAGCCGCCGTCGCGGTTTCGGGCTGCCGCATGGTGGGTAAGGCGGATATGATCCACAACGACGCCATGCCCAATATCGAAGTCGATCCCGAGACTTACGAAGTGCGCGCCGACGGCGAATTGCTGACCTGCGAACCGGCGACATCGCTCCCGATGGCGCAGCGCTATTTCTTGTTTTAGAGGTTCTATGTCCACACTTCTCGTTTTGCAGCACGAAGATTGTGAGCCGCTAGGGTTTATTGAAGATTCGCTGCGCGAACTTGATCTTGCGTTTCAGTATATCCGTCCCTACGCGGGCGATGTTGTTCCCGCCGAGATGGGGGAGATGCGCGGCCTGATTGTGCTCGGCGGACCGCAGGGCGCTTATGAAACGGAGCAGTATCCATACCTCGCCGATGAGATCCGCTTGATTCAGGACGCCGTGCGGCGCGATATTCCCGTGCTGGGCGCGTGCCTCGGCGCGCAGCTGCTGGCGGCTGCGCTGGGAGCGCGTGTTTCTCCGGGCGCTCAAAAGGAAATCGGCTGGTATCCACTCACGCTAACGGAGGCGGCGGGGGTAGATCCGATCTGGCGAGATGTTGACTCCCATTTTATGGCGCTGCACTGGCACGGGGATGTCTTCGACCTGCCCGAAGGCGCCACGGGGCTTGCGTCGTCGGAGATGACTCCGAACCAGGCGTTTCGGTTTGGACGCAGCGCCTATGGAATCCAGTGGCATATGGAGATGACGGAGGCGATCATCGTGGAGACCGCGCGGGAATCCGAGGAGTGGTTCCGGTCTTGCGGGATCGATCCGGACGATGTTCTGGGCGGCGTCCAGGAGCATCTGCCGAATCTCAGCCGTGTCGCAGGGATTGTTTTTCGCGGGTGGGCGAAACTTAGCGTATAATCATAAATATATCCATCCGGCCGCCAGCGTCTCGCCGGCCATAACGACGCAAAGAATGGAGCCCGGGCGTGGCCGAAGGGGAACCTGACACTTACGATGCTGGCGCTCAGACGCAGCAGCTGAACGAACAATCACTGCGGGAAAAGAACCGGCTGCTGGCGCTGTCCGCCGATGTCGGGCGCTCGCTGACCACGAAGCACACCCTGCCGGACATGCTGCGCGGCTGCGCCTGCGCTCTGGTGGAGCATCTGGACGCCGCCTTCGCTCGGATCTGGACCCTCAATCCCCAGGAGGAGATGCTGGTGCTGCGCGCGAGCGCCGGAATGTACACGCATCTCGACGGCCCCCATGGAGAAATCCCTGTCGGCGAATACAAGATCGGACTCATCGCTCAGGAGCGTCAGCCGCATCTGACCAATTTCGTGATCGGCGACCCGCGTGTCTCGAACCAGAGCTGGGCGATCCGAGAGGGAATGGTTGCCTTCGCCGGGTATCCCCTGATCGTCGAGGAGCAGGTTGTCGGAGTCATGGCGATGTTCGCGCGTCGCGCGCTGAACGACGAAGTCCTGCTGGCGCTGGGAACGATCGCGGATCAGATCGCGGTCGGAATCGACCGCAAACGGTCCGAGGAGGCGCTGCGGGCGAGTGAAGGCCGATACCGCGCCGCGATCGCTCACGCCGCCGTGGGCGTCACCCTGGCCGATCTGTTCGACCGCTGCCTGGAGACCAACGCCGCTTTCTGCGAGATCGTCGGCTATTCCGAGGAAGAGCTGCTCCACAAGGACTTCCAGTCCCTCACCTTTCCCGAAGATCGTGAGGAAAGCGTCGCCCGAATGGAGCATCTTCGCTCCGGCAGCATTCCCCACTTCGTCATGGAAAAGCGCTACGTACGCAAGGACGGTCGCATTGTCTGGGTTCAGAACAGCGTCGCCCTCGTGCGCGGCGCGCACGGCGAACCCGAAAGCACGATCGCGCTGACCGAAGACATCAGCGAGCGCAAGGAAGCCGCCGCCCGCCAGCGTCGTCTTCTGCGTGATGTACTCGCCTCCGTGACTGAGGGGCGCCTGATCCTGTGTCAGAGCGCGGACGATTTGCCGCCGCTCCGCACCCCCTTCGGCTCGCCCATTGCCCTGTCCGCCTCCGGCGGACTTTCCGAGCTGCGCCAGGCGGCGCGCGACGCCGCCCGCGAAGCCGGTCACTCCGAAAACCGCACGGCCGACTTGATCATCGCCGTCAGCGAAGCCGGGATGAACACCATCGTCCACGCGCGCTCCGGCGAAGCGCAGATTTCCATCGGTGACGGCATTGTTCAGGTGCATATCGAAGACCACGGCGCCGGCATTACGCTGGAGAACATCCCCAACGCCGCCCTCAAAAAAGGCTTCACGACCGCCGGTACGCTGGGGCAGGGCATGAAGATGATGCTCGAAACCGTGGATCGCATCTACCTCCTCACCGGCGAAACTGGAACGACCATCGTGATTGAACAAGAGCGCGCCCTATAGCATCCTCGATATCTTAGCTCCTCATATCAGTATGGGTGGCTGAAACTGAATTCACCGGCAAATACAGTACAATAGCTCGTGGGGGCTGTGGTTTCTCTGACTCCAGACGTCGCCCAGAGGACTGTGCTATTATGACGCAACCCACCGATCTTATTCCTGGTCCCTCGTCTGTTCCTACTTGGTTTATGATTTTCTGCCGTTTTTCCGGCGCTCCGCCCAGCGTATCGGACATCTTTGAGGAAGCGAAGCGGTGGGTGATGGACAACGTCCATCCGCCGCTGCGTGAGATGATCTGGGCTTATCTAAACCCAGAACTGATGATTGTTGATGTCGCGCCGCGTCGGGACGTTCCCATCGAGATTCTGCGCCAATGTGCTCCGATGCTGTCGGAAGAGCAGCGCCAGGAGATCGATGCGGCGACCCATGTTATCTCGGTGCGTGCTTCCGACCCTTTGCCCGGCCCTCGATTAGGACTCTTTGCCGCAGTCGCTGCGGCGAAAGCGTGCGCGGAACGCAGCGGCGCTCGTGTGGCGCTGGACGCCGACACGGCGTCCGCATTTCCCCTCAGCACGCCGTTTCACAGATTGCATTCGGGGGTTGAGCCGTGTCTGGCCAGTTTCATTCGCTGTCCCTATTCGTTTGGCGACAACGGCGTTGCGTACATGACGACGATTGGTATGGCGCGTTTCGGTCTTCCCGATCTGCAAGTGATTGGTATTCCGCCGATTGACATTCAGGCGCTTGGCAGGACGCTCATTGGTCTTTGCCAGGTGCTTATCACGATGATCCGGAGCGCGGATGGCGGTTACGAAAATCCGGCCGCTCCTGTCCCCGCCATCCTGGAGACCGCCGTGACGGAGTTTTATCTTCAGATGTCCGGCGCCCGCATGGCGGATACGCCGGCGGTCAGCAAAGACGCCGTGGCGCGGGTGCGTTTGGAATATCAGCCGCAGCCGGGGAATCCGGAACGCAGCTTTTTTACCCTGCGCCCGCCGGCAGGTTATTCGGGAGACTATGGCGCCTGGCTGCATTCACTTGTGAATACCTTCTTTGCGCCTGAAGATACGATGCATAACGTTGTTCACGGCTCCGGTATGGAGCAGGCGCATCGGCGCGCGATTGCCGAGCTTCCCAGCATGAAGCAGCGCTATCTGAGCGGCGCGCTTGGACCATGGCGTTTCGGTGTGAAACATGGTTTTACCGTCGGCGATCCACGTGATGGCAATCACGAATATATGTGGGTTTTCGTACGCGAATGGGTGGGAAATCGGATCGCCGGCGAACTCGTCAATTCGCCGCGAATGCGCAAGGATCTCCGTATGGGCCAGCGGATTGAGCTGACCGAAGCGGACGTGTTTGACTGGATCGTGGTCGGCCCCAATGGTCCGCAGGAAGGCGCCTATACGGATCGCGATTTCAGCTAAGCCGCGCTATGGTCTTTGAGAAAAACCGAGACAGGCACGGGATAGAGGCCGGGCGCATAGGGGTGCGGGACGTGGTTCAAAGCGTTCTGAAGTGCGCTCCAGCCTTCTTCTTCGTAATAAAGCCTCTTCTCCAGCCGTTCGAGCGCCCGCGTTTCATCGGTCGCACAGCAGGCGGGAATGGGGTAGAAATCCTTCCAATGTCCTTCCGTCGCCGGTCCCTGGTATGTAGAGACGGTCGGGACATGGTCGCCTACGGCGAAGCGGCGCCCTTGGACCAAGTCCAGCGGCGCCGCCAGGATCTTTACCACCGGAAATCGGACGCCGGGTGTCGCGGTGATATCCGCGAAGACCGCAATCAAGTCGGGCTGAGTCGATACGACCACGGCGGGATTGGCGCAGCCATGGTACAAATGCGATTTCAGTTGAGTGCGCTGGACACCCGACCACCACCAAGCCAGAGCCACGGATAAGATGGCTACGCCCAGCGCGGCCAATATCCAATTGTGGGTTCCTATCAAAACGAACGCTGAGGCCAGGAGCACCCAGATGCTGAGTTGTGAAAGCAGACGTTTGCCTCGATATTGGGGATAACAGCGATCGTAGACCACAGGTTTCAGCAAGATCCTGCCGGGCAATGATGCGACGCTTCCGCCGCCTGTGTCTATCGGCGGTTCATAATAGGGAGTAGAACCTGACATTATTTGATATTCCTGATGAGTTAAAGAGAGATGGATATCTCTATTATACTAGCAAGAGTACATGAAGATAGGAGGGCTTCAAATAGTTTTTTGATGGACTTTGGCGCGGGGCGCTCTCGCTGGGATCGGAACGATACGCGCCGGGGCGCTGTTGGAATGGACAGCACAGCGCGCTCCGGCGCGGAAAAGAGATCTTTGCCCTATGCCCAGTTCCGGCGCGCGGCCGTCCACATTACTGCTCGGCGCCCTGACGGCGATGACCGCGCTCTCCATTGATATGAGCCTTCCGGCGCTCCCTCAGCTGCGCCTTTTATTTCACGCAAGCGCCGCACAGGCGCAGCTGACGCTAACCCTGTTTCTGGTTGGATATGCAGTCAGTCAGATCATCTGCGGGCCATTGTCCGATGCGCGCGGCCGTAAGCCCGTGCTGCTTTGGGGAATTGCTTTGTTTACGCTGGGAGGGATCGGCTGCGCGCTCAGTCCGTCGCTGGCGATCTTAAACGCGTTCCGATTATTGCAGGGATTGGGGGCGGGCGTCGGACCGGTGCTGTCGCGCGCCCTGGTGCGCGATACCTACGAGCGCAGCGAGGCGACCGTCGTCTTTTCGCACATCACGCAGGTAATGATCGTCGCGCCGATTGTCGCGCCGACTTTAGGCGGCGTCCTGCTGACCCATGCCGGCTGGCCGGCGATCTTTGCTCTGCTGGCGACGGCGGGCGCGGCGCTCTGGTTTGCGGTCCGGCGCGGCATCGCCGAACCCGATCACGCGGGGCTGACGGCGCTCACTCCCGCCGAGCTGTTGTCACGCTACAAATTGTTCTTCTCGAATCCCATCTGCGTTGCGAATATGCTGATCTTCTGCTTCGCCTACGCGGGCCTCTTTGCCTACGTTGCTGGGTCGCCATTCGTCTTAATGGAGGTGTTTGGGATCCCGAAGGGCCAGTTCGGCGTTTACTTCGCGGTGACGGCGATTGCTCTGCTCGTCGGCGCCACTCTCAATAAGTCGCTTGTGCGTCGCAGCATCCCGAACGCTTCCCTGCTGCGTCTGGGCGTCGGCATCGTCGTCACTTCGGGCGTGCTGCTATTTTTTGCGTCATGGCTTCACGTTGGCGGCGTCGCGGGTGTGATCGTTCCGATGATGGGATATCTGTTCGGCATCGGTATTGCGGGGCCGCATGCGATGGCGGCGGCCATGGAGCCGTATCCACAGATGGCGGGCGTCACCTCATCGCTGATCGGCTCGCTCCAGACCGCCGGCGGCGGACTTGCCGGCGCGCTGGTCGCGGCCTTCTATACCCACACGACGGTTTCGCTGGGAGTTGTCGTCTTAGTCGCCGTCGCCGGGGCGCTTCTGTCGTTCAGCTGGACGGTGGCGCACTCTCGGAAAGCAGCTGAGGCGGTCGC
>JAOQAA010000717.1 GCA_025963815.1 Capsulimonas sp. | reverse complement strand
CCCTTCCCTGTTTCAAGGGAGGGGTCGGCCGAAGGCCGGGGGTGGGTCACGCTTGGGGTGGCGCTCAAGGCCAATTCTCACGCATAAGCCCCCACAACCTGCCGCTCCGCCGGCCAGGCGTTCACTGGCGTTTCGGGCTTTGGCGAGAACGAATAGCTGAGCATCTGCGCCCGGTTCCAAATCGCAATTCCCCCACCCATCCGGCGGCACACGACCGTCGGCGGCGAGAAGGCGTGATGCAGCATCTGCCGTTCCTGAACTCCCATCGCCGCTTCGGTCACATTGGCTTTCAGCCATAGCTTCAGACCGCTATTGAAACCGATCTCGCTCAGCATCACAAACGGGCGGCCTTCGACGATTGGGACCGCCCGGCGGCGCTCGACATAATACTCCTCCTCCGAAATCTGCTCCATCAATCCATGTGGGTCCAGTCGAAGCAGTTCCGACGGGACCGATTCAGTCACCACTCCAATGCCGTTCAATGCACCCCCCGGATAGGCGGTCGCGACATCGTCGCCGTAAATCAATAGCGCTGGCTGCGCGAAGACTTTGTGGTTGATCTGCGACAGCATCTGCCGAATCAAGTCGGGATCATGCTGCACGAATTTGTGCGTGTCGCCGTTCTTCAAGTACAGATGCAACTCCAGTTTAGACGTGTTCATCATTTTTCGATCTCCCTAGATATTCATTGTTCATCAGTTGCGTGTTTGTACCGATATGCTACACGCAGGATATGAAAATGCGATGAAAGGGAAATAATTTTCGCCACGTTTCAGTGTCCCATGGCTTCGGGTAAATATCGTCGAATCTCCACGCCGTATTACGGCGCCGGAGCCCGCCGTCTTCGTTTCCCGGAAAGGAACGCCGCATGGAACATGGCGCTGCTGCAACAGCCTGCCCATCTGATCCCGCGCTTGCCCCAGGATCACTCGCTCCCGACTTTCGTCTCTCGCACCCGCGAAACGCTTCTCTCTCGCTCTCCGATCTGCGCGGCCAGCCGGTCGTCCTGGCGTTTTATCCGCCGGGCTGGGACCCCAGCCGGGGTGAACAGATCGCGCAGTACAACAAAATCCTCACGCAGCTGCCCAATTTGCATGCGGAGCTGATGGACTTCTCCGTGGACGGCGACTGGTACGACCTGCGCTTCGCCCGTGAGCAGATGCGTCTGCCGTTTCTCGCGAACCCATCCCCCCAGCCCGAGATCGCTCAGCTTTACGGCGCTGAAGGGCGCGAAGCGCTGTTCGTGATCGACGCCGACGGCGTCATCCAATGGAGCTATCGCGCCCCGGTCGGCGTGCCGCCCAAGACTGAAGATCTGGTGGAGGCGCTGCGGTTGATCGCCCCGCAGCCCAAAGAAGAAACGGCTGCTCCCAAGGCTCCTCGCATGGCGCTGACGCGCCGCGACTTTATTGCGGCCACTCTCGCCATGGCCTTTGCCCTGACGCTCGGCGCGCACGCCGCCCAGGCCGAGCCCGAGGCCGCCAGGATGGGCGCGACGCCCATGGCGCCCGCCATGGGCGTCAGCGGCGGCGACACCATGCCCATCACCCTGACGGTCAACGACGCGGCGCACGACCTTCAGATCGACCCACGCGCCACGGTGCTGGACGCGCTGCGCGAGCGCATCGGCATGACCGGCTCTAAGAAAGGCTGCGATCACGGACAATGCGGCGCTTGTACAGTGCTGGTGGACGGGCGGCGCGTGCTGTCGTGCCTGTCGCTCGCCGTGGCGCAGCAGGGCAAGAAAATTACGACCATTGAAGGACTCGCGCAGGGAGAGACACTGCACCCGATGCAGCAGGCGTTCCTGACAAACGACGGCTATCAAAGAGGCTACTGCACGCCGGGACAGATCATGAGCGCGGTCGGACTTCTTACGGAGCCGGTCGGGCCGGAAGACGCCGATGTGCGCGAAAATATGAGCGGCAACCTCTGCCGCTGCGGCGCGTATCCCAACATCGTCGCGGCCATTCAGGACGTACGAAAGGCGAACACGAATGCATCCGTTTAGTTATCGCCAGGCAAGCGACGAACAATCGGCCCTCAGCGGCGTCTCCGGACAGCCCGGCGCCGCTTATCTCGCCGGCGGAACCACGCTGATCGACCTCATGAAGCTGGATGTGCAGAAGCCGTCCCAGCTCATTGATATCACGCCGCTCCCATGGACGAAGATCACCGAGCTGCCCGGCGGCGGCGTGAGCATCGGCGCGATGGTCCGTAACAGCGATCTGGCGCACAGTGAGATCATCATGACGCGCTACCCTGTGCTCAGCGAAGCGCTGCTTTCGGGCGCCTCGCCGCAATTGCGCAAAATGGCGACCACCGGCGGCAACTTGCTCCAGCGCACCCGCTGTTATTATTTCCGGGATATCACGACGCCGTGCAACAAGCGCGAACCGGGCTCGGGGTGTTCGGCGATGGATGGCTATAACCGTATCCATGCGATATTGGGAACGAGCAAGCACTGTATCGCCACCCACCCCTCGGATATGTGCGTCGCGCTCACGGCGCTAGACGCCACGATTGTGACGCGCGGGGCGAAGGGCGAGCGGCGTATCCCCATCAACGAGTTCTACTTCACGCCCGGCGACCATCCGGAGCGTGAAAACGTGCTGGAGCCGGGCGAGTTAATCACCGCCGTGGAGCTGCCCGCAATGCCCTTCACCGGGCGCTCGCACTATCGCAAGGTGCGTGACCGCGCCTCCTACGCCTTCGCGCTTTCGTCCGCCGCCGTGGCGCTAGACATTCAGGGCGGCGTCATTAAAGATGCGCGCATCGCGATGGGCGGCGTCGGGACCAAGCCGTGGCGCGCCCTCGACGCCGAAAAGGCGCTGATCGGCAAGACGGCCGGCCCGGACGCTTACAAGGCTGCAGCTGAAGCGGCCTTGCATGGCGCAAAGACACACAAAGACAATGCGTTCAAAGTGGAGCTGGCGAAGCGCACCGTCATCCGAGCGCTCACCATGGCCGCACAAAAAACGGCGTGAGAACGATCGCGATTTTTGGAAGGATCGAAATCGATGAATGAAACCATGGATGCGGCGGTCGGTAAGCCGATGGACCGCGTGGATGGGCGCCTCAAAGTGACGGGCGGCGCGAAGTACGCCGCCGAGTTCCCGCTCCCAAATTTGGCGCACGCCGTCATGATCACCAGCACAATCGCCAAAGGGCGTGTCGCGAAGATGGACACGAGCGCCGCCGACGCCGCGCCCGGAGTCATCAAAGTTCTGACGCCGATGAACGCGCCGAGGCTCCCGAACGACCCCAGCTACAGCCCGGGCGGCGCCAGCGGCCGGCCACAGGACCGCAAGCTGTCCGTGCTGCAAAACAGCGCCGTCTACTACAACAACGAACCGATCGGCCTTGTGATCGCCGAGACGCTGGAGCAGGCGATGCATGCGGCGGCGCTGGTCCAGGTCGAATACAAAGAAGAAAAGCCCGCGCTGAACATGGGGCGTGAGAAAAAGAACGCGTACAAGCCCAAGGCGGCGAACCAGGAGCCGACCGACACCCATCGCGGCGACATCACTTCAGGACAGCGCGACGCCAGCCGCCGTGTCGAGCAAACGTACACCACGCCGATGGAAAACCATAATCCCATGGAGCCGCACGCCACGACGGCGGTCTGGGACGGCGATGACCGCTTGACGGTTTACGACGCCACGCAGGGCGTCTTCGGTGTTCAGAATGTCCTTTCGCGGATCTTCGCTCTGCCGAAATCGAATGTCCGCTGCGTCTCTTATTTCGTCGGCGGCGGCTTCGGCTGCAAAGGCTCGGTCTGGTCGCACATTCCGCTGGCGGCGATGGCGGCAAAATCTGTCGGGCGTCCGGTGAAGCTGTCCCTGACACGGGCGCAGATGTTCGGTATGGTCGGCTATCGCCCGCAGACCGAGCAGGACTTGATGGTCGCGGCGAAGAGCGACGGCGCGATCACCGCCTCCAGTCACGCCAGCTGGTCGAACACGTCCACGTTTGACGAGTTTGTTGAGCCGACTGCCGCCGTTACGCGCATCCTTTACGAAAGCCCGGCGCAAGAGACTTCGCATCGCCTGGTCCGTCTGAACTACGGCACTCCGACATTCATGCGCGCCCCTGGCGAATCGCCCGGCACCTTCGCCATCGAAACGGCGATGGATGAACTGGCGTACTCCCTCAAGATGGACCCGGTGCAGCTGCGTCTGCGCAACTACGCCGAAGTCGATCCCGAGAGCAAGAAGCCCTGGTCGAGCAAATCCCTGCGCGAATGCTATAAAGTCGGCGCGGAAAAATTCGGCTGGGACAAGCGCACGCCGGCGCCGCGCTCCATGACCGCGCCGGATGGACGATTGCTGGGTATGGGAATGGCGAGCGCGACCTACCCGGTCCGCCGCAGCGCCGCATCTGCCCTGGCGCGTCTTCTGCCCGACGGAACGGCTTATGTGCAGGCCGGCACCCAGGATCTGGGAACGGGCACCTACACGATCATGACCCAAATCGCCGCCGACGCGCTGGGGCTTCCCGTCGAGCGCGTGCGCTTCGAACTGGGCGATACGGAGATGCCGGAAACCCCGGTGTCCGGCGGCTCGCAGACTGCCGCCAGCACCGGCTCCGCCGTGAAGCAAGCAGGACTCGCCGCACGAGACCAGGCGGTTCAGATAGCGCTTGCCGATCCATCTTCACCTCTGCACGGCATGAGCGCCGCTGATCTCGACGTCAAGAACGGCATGATCTTCGTCAAGGCGCAGCCGGACAAAGGCGAAACCTACGCTGAGCTGATCGCCCGGCAAAAGCTGCCGAAGATCGAAGCAAAAATCCAGAGCAAGCCCGGAGAGGAAAAGAACCAGTACGCCCTGCACTCTTTCGGCGCCGTCTTTGTGGAAGTTCTGGTCGACCCCGATCTTGGGGAAATCCGTCTCAATCGGATCGTCGGCGCATATGGCGCGGGCAGGATCCTGAACGCGAAGACGGGCCGCAGCCAGCTCATCGGCGGCGTCGTCTACGGCGTCGGCATGGCGATGATGGAGCACACTATTCCGGACCCGCGCACCGGCCGAATCGTCAACCGCGACCTGGGCGAATATCACGTCCCGGTCAACGCCGATATTCCCGATATCGACATCACGTTCGTCGATGAAGTCGACACGATCATCAATCCGGTCGGCGCAAAGGGCATCGGCGAGATCGGCATCACGGGCGTCGTCGCCGCCATCGGCAACGCCGTCTATCACGCCACAGGCGTCCGCGTGCGCGATCTTCCGATCACACTGGATAAAATTATTTGAATACCATCACACAACCTATGGAAGCGTCCATCGGCGTCGTAATCCTCGCGGCCGGCGGCTCGTCGCGCCTCGGACAGCCCAAGCAATTGCTTCCCTATCAGGGCCGTACCCTGCTGCGCCACGCCGCCGAAACCGCCGTCGCCAGCGGATGCCGCCCGATCATCGCCGTGCTCGGCGCGAACGCCGAATCCCTGCGCGGCGAACTGACGGGCCTGCCGGTCTGGACCGTGGAGAACGAAGAGTGGGAATCAGGGATGGGGAGCAGCATCGCCGCCGGCGTCCAGCCGCTCACCGAACTCGAACACCTCGACGGCGCCATCATCCTGGTCGCCGACCAGCCCTTGATCACCCCGGAGTTTCTCCGCGATCTCGTCGCCCAATTTGAAGAAACGCTTGCCCCAGTCGTCGCCTCCGAATACGTCGGAACGCTAGGCGTCCCCGCGTTGTTCGCCGAAACGCTCTTCCCAGA
>JAOQAA010000689.1 GCA_025963815.1 Capsulimonas sp. | reverse complement strand
ACATGCACCGCGCCCGCAGACTTGTTTTTACGCAGCAGGAATACCGCTGGCAGAGTGATCATGTTCACGATTAGCATCGTCAGAAATGCATCGGCGTAGCTCATGGTCATCGCTTGGCGCATCAGGCCTTTGTCAAGCAGTTCGAGCGCGGCGCTGTGGGCGGCGGAGGCGCTGAGGCCATGGTGCATCAGGCCGCCGGCCAAGGCGTGGACGCGGTCGGTGAAGATGAGGTTGGCGTCGTTGTAATTCGAAAGCAGATCGACGCGGTGCATCTGGATGTGTTTCGTAACGAAGGTCGCGAGCGCCGCGATGCCGAATGAGCCGCCGAGCTGACGTGAGAGGCTGAGAAGGCCCGACGCTTGCTGCAATTCGTGCTTTTGCAGGCTCGCGAACGCCGCCTGGTTGATCGGGATAAACAGGAAACCGGCGCCCAGGCCTCGGATCAGCAGCGCCAGGGCGGTGTCAGCCTGACCGGACTGGCTGGAGATGTGGCCGAGCATCCACATCGAAAGCATCGTCATCAGGGTGCCGAAGACGATCACGATCCGGGTGTCGATCAAGGGCTTGGGACGATTGAGGATCGCGCCGCAGATCACGATGGCCGATGCCGTCGCCATGCCGCCCGGCAGCAGCGCGAGGCCGGTCTGCATCGATGTGAACCCAAGCACGGTCTGTGCGAGCAGCGGAAACAGATACGTGCCGCCGTAGAGGCCAAAGCCAAGCACAATGAACAGAAACAGACATGCGGACAGGGTCGGGTTTTTCAGGACGCGGAAGTCCACGACCGGGCTTCGATTGCGCGGCGAGAGCTGCCAGTAGATCAGCCCGCTGATGCAGATCACCGAGACGATCGCGAGGGTGACAATCATGCTGCTCTGGAACCAGTCGTTGCGTTCGCCTTCTTCGAGCAGATATTGCATGGCGCCAAGCCCTGTCGCGAGCAGGCCGATGCCGAGCCAGTCGACCGATCCTGCCTTGCTGGGCGCCTCGGAGTCGTGCAGGAACATGACCACGAGGGTGGCCGCCACAATCCCGATTGGGACGTTAATGAGAAAGCACCAGTTCCAGGTGTAGTTGTCGGTGATCCATCCGCCGAGGGTCGGCCCTAAGGTCGGGGCGACGGTTAGTCCCATCATAAAGAGCGATTGGACGAAGCCTTGCTCGCTCTTCGGAAACACCTGGACGAGAGTCGCCTGGGCTGTTGAAAGCAGCGCCGCGCCGCCAGCGCCTTGCAGGATACGCCAGAAGACAAGCTCGCCCAGCGTATGCGAGGTTCCACAGAAGAATGACGAGACAACAAACAGGACGATGGACGCCGTTAAATAGCGCTTGCGGCCAAAACGCTGTGTCAAAAAGGCGGTCATCGGGAGGAAGATGACGTTGCTCAGGATATAGCCCGTCACGACCCAGCCGATCTCCTCGCTGGTCGCGCCTAAATTTCCCGCCATCTGCGGCAGGGCGACGTTGACGATCGTCGTATCTAGAACTTGCAAAATCGCGGCCGTAATCAGACCCGCCAGAATAAACCAGCGATAGGGATTCAGCGCCTCGGCGACTTGATGCGACGCCGGCGGCAGCGCGTTCGGCGTTTGTGGGATGTCTTCAATCAGGACTCCGCCGGGCTCGGTGAGCAGCTCCGGCGCTTCCTGGGCAGCAGTTTGCGTGGCCATGCGTGTGCTTAAACCTTTATTGCGTCCTTGCGGCGTTCGACGCCGCGGCGGAAAAACAGGGCGACCGAGCTGGCGATCTCCTCGGGTGTCGCCTTCCCGGAATCGACGAGCTGTTCGTAGGAAGGGTCGCAGATCAAGGCGAGCAGGACCTGGACGACCATGGCGCTGGAAAGCCCCGGCTCGATCTGTCCCGCTTCAATCGCCGCATCGGCGATCTCCTGGATCGCGCGCGCTCGGCGGTCAAACGCCTCACGGTATTCGGGGCTCGCCTTGACGTGCATCAGGATCGGCCTCGCCTTGACGAACGCCGCGCGCGTGGGGGTAAAACGGACTTCCATCATCCACCGGACGACACGCTCCAGCCGGTCGATCGGCGGCAATTGCGGATCGATCGACCGGATCGATTGGATGCCCTCCTCGGCGAAGATCATCACGGCGCGCAGCGCAATGTCTTCCTTCGAAGCAAAGTGATGATAAAGCGTTTGACGCGAAATCCCAACTCGCTCCGCCAGCTCCTCCATCGTCAGCGCGTCGTATCCTTTTTCCGCCAGCAGCGCAAAGGCCGCCTGCAAAATCGTCTCGCCCCGCTCGCGCCGCTGACGCTCACGCAGACCCGATTTGGCCGTCACCGTCAATTCTTCGACAATCATGACAAATATTTTACACGGTTGTAAAATATTTGTCAAGAGAGTAAGAATATTGGAGGCGCCGTGTTTTCGAGGGGAAGCCGTCATAATGAAGGACAATGAACGATATTTCCAACACACCCAATAGCGGAACTCCGCTGACCGCCGCGCTTCAGGCCGCGCTCGCCGCTCGAACGCAGCTTCTTGACGCACGTCACGAAATGGCCCTGCGTCTTTTCAACGGCTTTTACGAAGGCTTTCCTAATCTTGTCGTCGACCTTTACGGCCGCACGCTGATCTTTTACAACTACGCGCATACACCCTCCGACGCCGATGACGCCATTGGGGAAGCATTCGAGTTCTTTCAGGAAGCCTTGCCCTGGGTCACCTCGATCCTGGTAAAGGCGCGCTACGGAGCGCTGGACGAA
>JAOQAA010000678.1 GCA_025963815.1 Capsulimonas sp. | reverse complement strand
GGAGTCCTGTTCATCAATCCAAAACGATTTTACTGTAAAATCAGATTTCGATTATTATAAGACCCAAGCGTCCTTTTGTCAAGCTTACCATTCAGCGTTCGGTGATTTTTATAAGTCGTCTATTGTTATAAACTTACTGGTTAATAATACCCTCCCCTGCCGCGAGAGTCAAGAGATCGGCGATTCTATTTTATCCCAAATCGATTGTAGCATAACTGCTATTCGCTGGGCGCGGTCTGTTTTTCACGGCGAAACATTGTCCCCAGGAAAAATGTGCTTCCCGCCAGGCAGAGATACGCCAGCCAGTCGCCCCAGCGTGTGAACGGCGTTCCCCTGCCGTCGCCTAGCGCGACATCGCGAACCAGGATATCAGGGGAGTACAGGGGCGATACTCCTACTAATCGTCCGTAGGCGTCCACGACCTGCGAGCGGCCGTTGGAATCGGAGCGGACGAAGGGGACGTGGTTTTCAACGGCTCGAAACGGCAGGAAGGCGACGTGCAGATCGTGCAGGACGCCGCGTGGGGTGGGCGGATCGTAGTTGGGCATCGCGATGATCTGTGCGCCGGACGCGGCGACCTGACGTGTGATGTTGGTGTAGCAGCTGTCGAAGCACACTTCCATGCCGACGCGTCCGAGCGGGGAAGCATAGGAGGTTGATCGTCCGCCGACGGTGACGCTTTCGCTTTCGCCCAGATACAGATGGACTTTATGATGGGCGCCGAGCAGTTTGCCTTCGGGGGAGACGAGCCCGGCGCAGTTATAGGCCTTGGGGCGGTGGGAGTCGGAGTAGCCGATGGCGAGAAACGCATTGGTCTCCCGCGCCAGCGCGGTGGTTGGATCTCGTGAATTGTCGGGGTTGAAACCCGATCCCAGGCACTCCTCCGACCACACGATCAGCTTCGCGCCCTGAGCGGCGGCCTTACGAGTCATTTTATCTCGGTCGTTCTCCACATTCGCCGGCGGATCGGGCGCGAGGTCTCCCGTTTCTCCGCCTGAGAAATCCTGAATGGCCGCCACGCGTAGGGAAGGGCCAGACTTCGCCGAGCGCAATTGCCACACGCCGAAGACGAGCGTCACCGCAACGGCGGCGAGGGTTATTGCAATCGGTTTTGTTTTGACGGAGCGGCGCAGTATGGCGTCGGCGAGGGCGGCGTTGGCGAGCCAGAGCAGAAACGAGACGCCCCAGACCCCCGTGACCGAGGCGATCTGAATCAGCGTCGTCGCTCGGAACTGGGAAACCGCGAGGTGAATTGGGATCGGCAGCAGCGTCGTCAGCCACTCGCCGGAGACGCCAAGGCATGTGACCAGCAGCACCCAGCGCATTCCCGCGTGGCGCAGCCGGGCGGCGGCGGACATCGTCGCGGTTGCGACAAATAGCATCGTCAGCCAGAGAAATGGGATATAGGCCCACATCAGGCGTGTCGTATCTTTATTCCAGCCGGCGTGCAGCGCGCCGCAGGTTACGCCCGCGATGATCCCCAGGCCCGCCGCCTCCAGCGGACGCCGCCCCTGCGCGGCGACAAGCAGCGGCGCGAGGGCGAACCAGGCGAGCCATTCCCAGTCGTAAGGGGGCAGGGCGGCGGCGAAGAGCCCGCCGGAGAGTAAAGCGCAAAGCAGCGGGATCATGATGTGTCTCCATCGGACAAGCGCTCTTATTGTAACAGATTGCGGGGGATCGCGCCTAGGTCGAAAGACCTAGGGCGTTTGGCCCTCACCCTCGTTCCCTCTCCCGGAGGAGAGGGATGTCCAAAGGTCATAGCCAAAACGTGGTTGACGAACGTCTTTATAGAAAACGCGGAGCAAAACGATATGGAGCCCCGAGCGAAGCAGCGTTTGGATTTTGAAAATTGGATATCCCTCTCCTCTGGGAGAGGGAACGAGGGTGAGGGGCGCTTAACGACGCCGCGCACCGGGTAAACTCCCGCCATGCATGTTGTTCTGACGCTCGGCGTCTTTCTGCTGACCTTGACGCTGATCCTCGTACGGCCTCGTGGAATGAACGAGGCGTGGGCGACTGTGCTGGGCGGAGGACTGATGCTGTTGCTGGGGCTGGAAACGCCGATGCAGGCGTGGCGGACGACGGCGCAGGGAGCGGATGTGTTGGCGTTTCTGCTCGCGCTGATGCTGCTCTCCGCGCTGCTCGATCTGTCGGGGTTCTTCGCGTGGGCGGCGCTGCATGCGGCGCGCATGGCGCGGGGCGACGGCGTGGTGCTGTACCGCAACGTGTTCTTGCTGGGCGCGGTTGTGACGATGCTGCTGTCGCTCGACACGACCGCCGTCATCTTGACGCCGATTGTACTGTCGTTTGTGACTCGATTGAAGCTGAACGCCCGGCCGTTTTTGATCGCCTGCGCCTTTGTCGCCAATACGGGATCGCTGCTGCTGCCCGTGAGCAATCTCACGAACTTGCTCTTTGTCGGCGCGTTTCACTGGAGCTTCGGCGCGTTCGTGCTGCATATGGCGCTGCCCCAAATCGCCGCGCTTGCCGTCAACTATTTCTTATTCCTCAAGCTTTTTCGCAAAGAAATTCCCGAGGCGTATGTGCTGGGCGGGCTGCCGAAACCGGCCGAAGCGATTGCCGATGATTCTTACTTCCGCGCATCTCTGCTCGTGCTCGGCGGCGTACTGATCGGCTACTTTGTTGGCGCTTTGCTCGGCATTCCTCCGTACGTCATCGCCTTCGCGGGATGTCTCGTTTTGATTGTCTGGGGCAAGCGGCGTAAACGAATTTCCCTGCGTCGCTTGTCGAGCCATATCTCCTGGTCGCTGTTTCCCTTTGTCGTAGGATTGTTTGTCGTCGTGCGCGGGGTGGAGAACTTGGGACTGCCCGCGCTCGCCGCACGGGGGCTGGCGGCGGCCGGGAGTTCTTCGGCGGCGCAGATTGGCGTGACGGCGTTTGGCGCGGGCGTGGGGAGCAATGTCGTGAACAATATCCCCATGGCGCTGCTGGCGATCTCCTCGCTGCACGCCGCGCATGCCGACCCCGCCGCGCAGTACGGGGCGCTGCTGGGCTGTAACTTAGGACCGAATTTGACGGTCGCAGGGTCGCTCGCAACCATGCTCGTCATCTCTAATGCCCGCAAGCGCGGCGAGGACATTGGGGCGGCGGATTTTTTCAAGGTTGGGACGTTAGCGACGCCACTCATTTTGCTTGCGGCGGCTGCGGCTTTATGGGTGGGGTTACGATGGTGATGCATGCAGGATGATTTGCATGCATCTCCAACGACAACAGGCTAACGCTATTCACTATCTCAGCAAACCGCTATGCCTGAACGCGATACTCCGGCAGCAAGCATTCGTGGATCTCTTCCATCGCGGCTTTGGCGTCTTCCCAGTCGCCGACTTCGACTTCGCGGCCTTCCAGCTCAGTGTAGGTAGCGAAGAAGTGCCGAATCTCTAAGAGACGGTGAGAAGGGATATCGTCGATGTCGAAGGTCTCGGCGTAGAGCGGGTCGGCGACGGCGACGCAGAGGACTTTGTCGTCACGCTCGCCTTCCTGGCGCAGGCGCAGGATGCCGATGGGGCGAACGCGCATGATGCAGCCGGGGAAGGTGGGCTGGTCGATCAGGACCACCACGTCCAGCGCGTCGCCGTCCTCGGCGAGCGTGCCGGGGATGAACCCGTATTCGGCCGGGTAGGCGACCGATTGATAGAGGACGCGGGAGAGGGCGACGCCGCCGAACTCTTCGTCCCATTCGTACTTATTCTTGCTGCCGCGAGGAATCTCGATGAGCGCAGTGACGCTGTTGCCCTCCAGGTGGGGCTTCATATCCGACTTATTCATAGGGGCGCTCCTGTGTCGATTTTATGCGGATGGGGTGCGGGCGACCAGCGTCAGCAGACAGATATCGTCCCGCTGACGGCCTTGCGAGTGTTCTTCCGCGCCTGCGACGATGCGTTTCGCGATGGCGTCTGCGTCGGCGCCCTCCGGCGCCGAGTTGATAATTTTAATGATACCCTGCGTGTTCAGCAGATCCTGTCGTGTGACGCCAGCTTCGGAGATCCCATCGGTATAGAGAATCAGGGCGTCTCCTGGCCGGAGCCGCGCCGTGAGTTCTTCGTAAATTGATGTCTCCGCGATGCCGAGCGGCGGCGCGATGGAGTCGAGAGCCTCCGTCGCGCCTGTTTCCGCGCGGCGCAGCAGGGCCGGCTCGTGGCCACAGGAGATGTAGTTGAGCATGCCAGTTTCGGTATGGTATACCCCCACAAAGAGCGTGACAAAGCCCGCAAGCAGGTCGCGCGTCGTCAGCATTTCGTTGAGGCTCGTAATCGCCTTCGCGAGGTTTTGTTTGCCGTACAGGACACAGCGCAGCATGTTACGCACCGTCGCCACTTGGGCGGCGGCGGCGAGACCTTTGCCGGAAACATCGCCGATGATCACGGCATGCGTGTGGTCACCGATGGCGAAGAGATCGTAGAAGTCGCCGCCGATGCGCGATTCCTGTAATGCGGCGCGATAATACGAGCCGACATCCAGACCGAGCACATCGCTTGGAATTGGGGGCTGCAAAGCTTCCTGAAGCGTA
>JAOQAA010000674.1 GCA_025963815.1 Capsulimonas sp. | reverse complement strand
CCGCGCATGTACTCTAAGAGTGAGATCAGACGGTCGTGCTGTTTGTTGAGATAAGCGTCGTCGCCGAGATGGCGGTGGAAATCGGCGAGGGTGCAGATCCAGGCGCAGGAATAGCCGGGGATGGTGTTGACGTGATTGTTTGGAAGCTCCGTATCGGGCTTGCCGCCCTGCACATCGTCGCGCAGGCGGGTCATCGTCTGCTCCATCAAGAACTTGTCGGCAAAAATATTGTTGATCACTTCGCCGGAAACATGCATATCGCCGATCCAGCGTGCCCGATCGCGCTTGGGGGCGTCCCAGATATCTTCCTGCATACACAGATGAGCGGTGTACGCACCCGTGTACCAGAGCTTTGTCAGCAGCGGGTCGGAACAGTCAAAGCTGCCCTGGTACTGCACGGGATAGTATTTGTGGTCGCAGGAGACGCGCAGCCGGATTGGCGTCGTCGTAGTCCCGGCGGGAAACGTGAGACGCACATACCGAAACGCGCTGTACGGTGTGTAGGCGGCGTTCCCAGTGATGAGTGTCAGGGGATGGGGGCCACCCCAGGGAGCGGTGAGGGCTTCATCATCGGACTCCCCCGTCGCCACGACGATTGCTCCGTCTGTCAGCGGCTCGATCTTGACGCGTCCCGCGATCTCTTTCCCGAAGTCCAGCAGCAGGCTCGAAATATCCGTGGCGCCCGCCGGAGGCGGGGTGACGGTCAGCACGGCGTCCGAGTGGCCCGCCAATTTGTCGGCGTCAGCGAAAACGCCGGCGCCGGGATGCGAGTCCACCACGCTGGCAAAGGGCAGTGTTATATGCGCGAGGTAGGGTTCCCCCATCAATTCGTAACCGGGCCAGCCCTGCAGGCCGCCCACGTTCGCCCAAACACCGCCCCCCAGTGGAGCGAGTGTTGTGGCCGGCTTCCAGGCGCCCGCGTCAAAATCCACCGCGCTCCAGTCGGCGGGCGGCGTGGCGCCGGTGGCGACGCGCCAGCTTGCATCCGTCAGGATCGGGGCCAGGTCATCGATTTTCAGCTGCGCAACGCAGCCTGCCTCTCCGCCTGAGTTAACGACGCGGACCGCCAGCGCGTTTCTGCCGGCGCGCAGATACGGAGCGACATCGATCCGGTGGACGCGCTTCCAGACATCCCGGTCATTGGGGTCCGGCGTCGATTGATCGACTTGCTTGCCATTGACGAACAGTGTGAAAAAGTCGTCGGCGGTGAGATACATCTCCGCTTTTTTGGGCGCGGCCTTGAGGTCGAACGCACGCTGCAAATAGATCGTCTGATTGTCCGTCCTCGAGTCCGCCCAGATCCACTGAGCCGTCGGAGATGTGACGGCAGGCGTTTTTGCCTTTGCCGGCAGCGGCAGTCCGTAAGTCGGATCGATGGTTGTTGAGGTCTTCGAGGCGGATGTCGCCAGGGCTACGGACACTGGAGCCAGGGCGGCAGACGTCGAGGCGATGTGCGACGGCGCACAGGATCCTGCGGTAAAGGTCGCTGCGGCGAGGGCCGCCGCAGTGATCGGCATGGCGTATTTCGGTGTGGACATTGTTGAGTTCTCTTAATGAAGCGGTAAGCGTCAGCGCGCCGCGAATGTGTAAGTTCCCGATCCGACAGCGTAAACAGCCCGGCTGTTTTCATGGCGCAGAAATTGGACGCCTTCCACTTCGCCGGCATCTTTGCCGCTTTCGGTGACCGTGCTCGGATCGTCCGTGGGAACGAAGACCGTCGCTGTGGTATTGGCGGGGATCGTGACATCCAGCGCCAGGCCATGAGAACCTTGGGTCCAGGCGCTCGCGATCGGACCGTGGACCGATTGGTAGACGGCGCTTGCGGAGGTCAGGCCGGGACCAGGGTTGGGCGCGATGACGATTTTGCCGAAACCGGGCGTTTCCGTATCGTTGCCGGCCACAAATTGGTAGAGCCACTGGCCGACCGAACCGAGGGAGTAATGGTTGAACGAGTTCATGCCCACATCCTGAAAGCCCTTTTCCGGAGTCCAGCCATCCCATCGCTCCCAGATCGTCGTGGCGCCCTGCCGGATCGAGAAGCCCCAGCTGGGGAACGTATCATTGAGGAGCAGCTGGTACGCGACATCGTTATAGCCCATCTGGGTCAGCACGGGGCAAAGATAGCCGACGCCGACAAACCCCGTGGACAGATGGCCGTTTTTTGCGGCGATATCGTCGACCAGATGCTTCGCCGCCAGCGGACGGAGCGAGGCTGGCAGGAGATCGAAGTAAAGAGCGATCAGATAACAGGTCTGCGTGTCGCCCTTGATCTTGCCGTCCGGCGTTACATACGCTTCGTTGAAGGCCTGTTTGATATGCGCGAAGAGGGCGTCGTACTGCGCGGCTTCGTCCGTGCGGCCAAGGGCGCGCGCCATGCGCGCCATCAGGGAGGCGTCGTAGGCGTAGTACGCCGTGGCGAGAACATCCTTGGGCGTGTCAGCGGCAATGGAGAGCCAGTCGCCGAAATCGCTGGCGCGCCGGTTTTCCCACAGGCCGTTCGGGTTAACGCTGGTGAGATAATCCATCCAGCGCGTCATCGCCGCCCAATGCTTTGCGATGATCGCCGTGTCGCCGTAGACTTGGTAGATCGTCCAGGGCACGATCACGCCGGCGTCGCCCCAGGCGGCGGCGCCGTTGTTGGTGGCCACGATGCGGGGAGCGACTTCGGAGAATCCGCCTTCGGGAGACTGGGCGTCCTCCATATCCTGGATCCATTTGTTAAAGAACGAGTGGACGTCACGATTATAGGTTGCGGTGCGGACAAACACCTGGGCGTCGCCGAGCCATCCCAGGCGCTCGTCGCGCTGCGGGCAGTCGGTGGGGACGCTCAGGAAGTTGCCGCGCTGCCCGTAAAGGATATTGCTTTGCAGTTGATTGACCATCGGGTCCGAGCAGGTGAATGTTCCGTCGCCGGGCGCATCGGAACCCACAAAGTACCCCGTGATCGCGTCCAGGCCCGGTTCACCCGGATAGCCCGTGACTTCCACGTAGCGAAAGCCATGGAACGTGAAGTGTGGCTCGAAGGTCTCCACGCCGCCGCCCTTGCAAATATAGGTGTCCGTCGCGCGCGCCGTGCGGAGGTTCTCCATGTAAAGCGTTCCGTCGGGATTGAGCATCTCGCCGAAGCGCATCTGAACGAGCGTTCCGGCGGCCGCTTCTACCTGGAGCCTTGTCCAGCCGACCATATTCTGGCCCATGTCGTAAAGATATGCTCCCGGGGTGGGCTGCGTGATCGCGATCGGTCGCAGTTCCTCCGTGACCCGGATGGGCGGCCCGGGATCGCCGACCAGCGCGGGGTGGCTGGGCGATGTCACGACGTCTTCCTGAACCAGGACAGACGCCCACTCAGAATCCGCAAACCCCGGAAGGC
>JAOQAA010000673.1 GCA_025963815.1 Capsulimonas sp. | reverse complement strand
TGCTGGACGAGATCGCACGAACGAACGATCCTCTTGCGTTGTCGAGCATTCTGCCGTTAGCATTAGACCGTGAAGCGGATCAAGCGTCGGGAGTAAGCGCAGTTGTCAAGTCATTTTTCGCAATGCGTCCAAGCGAAGTACGGTTTACATGTCAGGTGAAAGATAAGGCTGTGGAGGTAATCTCTTTACTGATGTCATCTATGACCGTCGAAGGGATCGCTGATTTTGATTTAGAGTTTCGAGCGGCGTATCGAGAAGCATGGGAGATCTTTGCGCGCCCACCTCAAACACGAGGCGAAACGCCATTTTCTTTGCCGCCCCTTCCCAGTGGCGCGGATCGAGTTTGGCTGCTTGGTGCGATGGCTTCGGATGGAAATGGGTTTGTGCGGGAAGCGGCCGCCCGTGAGCTATCTCAAATTGACAGCGGCGATGAGTTAGCGTTTCTATTGTGGCGGATGACAGATTGGGTAGCGCCCGTGCGAGAACTCGCCGTCGCCGCCGTTCGCGCACGGTTGGACGATGCGCGATATTGCCTCGCTTTCGCTAAGGCTCTGCCGCTTGTCCGACGGCTAGAGGAGGTACGTCGTAATGATTTGTCAGATTTGACGGCGGCCATTCATGGGGTGCTTGTGGAAGAGAATGAGCAAACATCGCTGGTTGCCATGTTGGATTCCGAGCGGACTGTGGTTCGGCGGGAGGCATGCCGAGTTCTGAATGAAGTCATTCCAGCGCCGACAATGCACGTCGTAAAGTTTATCTCTCGTGACAAAGATATGATCGTTAGGCAATGGGCGCTACGTTGGGAGCCAATCCTAAGGACGGCCGCGCCCACAGAGGCTGCTGCTTTACGCCGCCAATTTCTTTTGGATTCCGCGCCACGCCTCCGGACCGATGCGCTGAGGGCCGAGGTCGAAATAAATGGAGCGAATGCAGCCGTAGATCTTTGGAAGTCCGTTACCGACTCTTCAGGCTCAGTTCGCCTTTGCGGGCGTTATCATCTTCGTCAATTACAGGGAGACGCGGATTTTGCAGCGCGTTATCGCGAATTTCTGCAACGAGACAAGAATGCTCGGGAAGGAATAATTGCGGGACTAGGCGAGACGGGAACACCCGCAGATTTCGATCTGCTCTTCCCCTATCTCAATGGGTCATCTCGACTGGCTCAGACAACCCTCAAATCGCTATTCAAATTAGACAGCGAACGTGCGCGGCCTGTTGTTCTGCGCTCGTTGATCGATGATCGTCCAGGCATGAGTCGAATGGCGTCTAAACTGCTTAACCGCCAAGTATTCGACTATGAGAGTGGTTTACTGAGGGAGTTATGGGAGCATCGCCCCAAAGAGAAAGCCGCCGCCAGCCTTGCCGCAGCGACGTTGCGGCTCTCACCTTGGCTTGCGCTTGATGTCTTACTTTTCGCCATCGGAAACGACTCAGCAGACGCTGTTGTTTTGGATGCTTTAGCTCAATGGCGGCCAATGATTGATGGAAGTCATTTAGCCATGCCACCTCAGGAAGAAGTTAGACTTCGATTAAGCAATCAGCTTCAGGAACTTGGACACCGATTACCGGCTCCCCTGGCAGAGTGGCTAGCAGCTTCCATCGACAATCCGCTCGACAAACGCATATGGTGGCCGAACACGAACTCGCACGCTCGATAAGCTGGATGCGAGTTATTGGCGCCCCACGATCAGTGGGCTCCGGAGGGCGCGAACTTCGCGCAAAATCTTTTCGGCGCAGCCGAAACGAAACTCAATGAAACTCCGTTACTATTGATAAGGAGGGTTGATAATGAACCGTCGAAAGATCGGAATATTGATTGCTGTCTCCGTTGCGGGGCTCATTGCGTTTGCCTGCACTTATCAAGTGATTGCAAATGGAGCGACTGTTAGTCGTGGCGGCCGCACCGTCCTCGGTGGCTATTAAGCCTGCTCATGCCAATGGACTTGCTTCTTCACCTATTGGCAGGGGTAGGCGTGAGCGGCCTCTGCTTCGTGGCCGTATGCGCCTTGATCTTCTGGCCGCTGGAGGAATTGTTCGAGGGCGACGGAGCGGCTCGGCCTAAGCTCAAAGACCTCGCCGCTCTATGGTTCTATCAATCCTTCGGACTATGGCTTGCCGCAGGGATTATCTACGAGATCGCTTTCTTCCTAAGGCAGTTTTTGCCTCAGCCATGGCTGTTGCTTGTGGGGCGCCAGCCGTTTTGGCTGCAAGCGACGGCGGCGCTCCTCATGGCCGAGGTCTGGGTTTATGTCTTTCACCGCTTATCCCATACCTTACCGTGTCTTTGGAAGTTTCACCGCGTTCACCATACCCTCGTGGATATGACCTGGAGCGCGACGTCACGCCAGCACCCGGTGGATTTCCTGCTCATCATCGTCGGCGCCAATCTGCCGGCGATGCTGCTCGGGGTCGATCTCAGACCGATCGCTTTTTTGGTGGTCGTGGAGAGGATCTATACGGTCCTCCTTCATTCCAACCTGAATCTCGAATACGGCTGGCTCACCCAGATCATCGCCAGCCCAAGGCTGCACCGGCTGCACCACACGCCCAAATGCGGAAACCGGAACTATGCGGGAATTCTGAGCCTTTTGGATGTCCTGGGGAATACCTTCCAGCCTCCTATGACAAAAGAGCAATCCGGGGAGACACATGAGCGGTTCCCGGCGCTGGCGGACGAACCCACTCCCACCCAAAGCCTCTAGACTCAGGCGGCAGCCGATCTTCCCTCTCGTTCTTTATTTCCCATGAAGCGGCTCCACGACATAATACTCCTGATATCCCTTCAGCGTCGGCGACGCCGGCCGAAAATACACGCCTAGCCGCGCCTGTTCCGCTCTGCTCTTTGGAACAGGCTGGGGGCGGCTCTTATACTCTGGATCTTCTTTCGCCATATAGGCTTCCGGATCATCCGGACTGTACACCAAAGCTTGATATCCGGCGGCATTCAAATACACTTCTCCGTCCCCATGATTTGGCATGTCTAAATGATATTGAAACGCCGGACTGCCCTTGAGTCCGCCTTTGCGCCACGCCTTTTTGGCAGACGCTATATCGTCCGGGCCTTCATGTGTGGAGTCGCCAAAACTTATGAACGTGATCGAGCCCGAATATTGACGCTTCCAGCGCGCCAGCCATGGCTGACGCATGGCGATGTGGGACGCAGTCCGGTAGTTTTTCAAGAACGTGCTCCAGGAATATACGGTTTTATGCACAACAACAGGGTTTGTCCAGCGAGCATCACCGACGAGAAATGATCCGGGTCTGGTGAGCCAGCAGTCGAAGGCGTCGGACGGCAGGCCATTGTCACTGAAGGACGGGGAGCTAATCGTAAAATATTTCGTGACATCGCCATAACCGGGAATCTGGCGCGCAACGGAGTTTGCCTTGATGTTGTTTTCTTTGATTTGGCGTTCGCCATCCTCATACATTTCCTGCTCTTTTTGGATATCCTGCACGGTGTACACATGGACTCCATCAAAGAAGTCGCCGGAGCGGACGAAAAATCCGCGCTCCAGCAGCACGTGCGCGACGGCGTAGTCTAATCTGTCCCATCCATCGGATTTACCGAAAGAATGATAAAACTCGCTTGTGTTTCTGCTTCGAAAACGCTTGACGATCTGCGCGTCCGAATACTGCGCCATCCGTCGACGCACCGCGCTCAACAATTCCTCCGAATATCGTGGTCTGACGTTGTCGAGCGCCTTCGTATTGGAAAAATGGAAGGCGCGAGCTTGATTGATGATAATCGTATGTCTTACCTTAGCCTCGTTTCCGTTACTATAATCCAGGTGTCTTTCAGACATCATGGCCCCTACCAAGAATTTGGTAGCGACACAGCATTTACGAGATTGCCCCGTGTTGTCATCAGCGATGGTGATGAGAACGTAATAGCTTCCCGTCGACTGATCGTTTACAGCCCAGGCGAAGGGATCTGGCGGCGGTTTGGGATGATGCTGGAAAGCGTAGGGCATCGTGTTTTTGGAGTGTGCGAAGGACGCCGAGTTCGCGCTCAGAGCACCTCGTTCATTGCCAATAAAAACGACCCCAATCAACAGAAGGGCGAAAAGGCGCTGCATGGTTTTTACCTCATTTATTGTTGAGGCTTTGCCAGTCGTCGCGCTTCGATTGAAGTTTTATGGGATTACGAAATGTCGCGCATAAAAGGACTAAGATGGGCAGCAGTTTCATTCAATCCGCAGATTCGGGAACGAGCCAGAAGATGTAGTCGGTATCGACGGTTTTCCCTCCAAGCTGGTCCACAAGCAGCGCGATCTGCCCTCGGTGGTAGGAGGCGTGGCCGAATAGCTGCACGATCTGCCCTTCGGTCGGCAGGCTGTAGGTTCCGGCGCCCTCGACGCTGAACTCGAAATTCGAGAGCATTTGATCTTCGGTGAGACGCGCGAGGTAGCCCGTCCAGCCGGCCTCAAGGTCGGCGAAGCGCAGCGCCAGTGTGGCGAGGTCACAGCTCTTGTCGAACCACGCCGCCTGGTGAAGGCCGTCGCTGTCCATGTAATCGAGCCAGTTTTCGCGGCATGCCGCCAGGTGGCCGGCGAGCGTGACAGCCTGCTGGAACCGGGCGTCGCGACGACTGGTTTCCGGGACGGATTCAATCATCGCGAGCATCTTCTGATTGCTGGCTTTCTCGTATTCGTAGGTTTGACGGTGCAGGTCGATTCGCGACATAGGGACGCCTCCGGTGCGGATTTAGGAATGGAACAGAATAGATGTTCGTTCCTTCCCGATTGAAATCCTGTTCCGTCAAAGCATCAGGGCGTGCGGATTGGGGTCACGGTCCTGCTCCAAAACGATCGTAGTTCCTGAGAGACCGGTGAGG